>DATNQB010000021.1 GCA_036702875.1 Oculatellaceae cyanobacterium
GTTGAAAGCAGGTTTGATAAAATTCAGGTAACATAATGTCTTTTTCGGTCTTGGTCACTAATCGAGACCGATATTTTTTACCATACAATGCTCTGCGCGAAGCGCAGAGCGAGTTTCGACGGGGTTGTCACCCCGTCAAGTTTATTAGTTTCCTCTTGCCAATTTTTCATTTCCGCTTGCCAGTCTGTCTCAAGGGCTGTACCACGATCAAACTCAGGACGAATAAAATAAGGAAATCCCAGGAATCGCCATAAATCTAGGTAAGCCAAACCCCAACCCACAGCATCTAAACTCTCTTGAGTAGAACTTTTAACGATATCTTCAAGTTGATCATTGCTAGGATAACCTTCATCGCCAAAGCGATCTAAGTAGTACATTGCTCCGACTGAACCTCCTGAAACTGAACTAATCAAACCAATGGCTTTAGTAAATGATTCTCCTAATATTTGCTGCAAGCCAGTCAGCACTTGCGCTGTCCATCCTGCGGCTTGAATTCCACCGCCACTCGCGCAGACAATTACTAAAGTCGGATCTCCTGTTTGATCTTTGAGACGTTTTTGTAGTACTAGGTCAAAGTTTTTGGAGTTATCATCAATTGCTTTTTTATCATTTACGTCCTGCGTTAATGTATCGAGTTGAAAAAAGTGCTCTACGCCAAGTGCAAAATAGGTAAAAGCCGAGTAAATAAGAAATAGAATTAATATAGGAATACGAAAGTAATCAAGATAGAAGGTAGCACCCCCAGCTAATAATGTGATCATCGAGGCTATCAGCAGCAAATATAAAAGCGCAGGGGCTTCGGGTCGGTGCGGTTTTGGTTGGGGACTAAAGAAAAAACCGACAGCAAGGTAGATAACGGCTCCAATGAGAAGAAAAGCGATCGCTGCCAAATGACCTGAAGTCAGTTCACCACTCTGAGGATCGATATAGCCTGCTGTTCCATCTTTGGCTAAAAAGGCGATACTGCGGAAGATTTCTTTGAGGTAAGTGTTAGAGGATAACCATTTTCTGGTTAAATCGACAAGAAACAAAAGTCCAATACTAAATCCTCCACCTGCAACTGTACCGAACAATATTCCATTACCCTGTAGCTTTGTCCTAGAGTTTTCTTTTGAGAGGTCAATCGCCGTAATGCAAATATATGAACTTAAGGCGATCGCCATCACATATTGCCAGAATTTAGGAATGTCTATTGCTGCTGGTACGCCAAAACGAACTGCTGCATTATGTAGAATGATCGAGGCAACTAAAATTACCGACATCCCTGCTGCAACTGCGCTCACAATTACAAATGCTAGTTGCCATCTGCCACGAAGTACAAATAAATTCTTCAGCATGGCTGGTAGCCAATCTTTGGCAAGTTTAGGCAGCAGCAGCAGCAAAAAGCCCATCAAAATAGGCACGCGGAGGAAGAAAAAATATTTCCAGACAGCATCGGGACTGAGCAACCATATTGTTATAGCTGCCAGCACTAGGATCAACCAGATAATTTTTTTCATAGGAAACCTCGACTTCTTGTTATTTTGTAATTAAATTTTGGCTCTCCCATCAATGGGATGATAAACTTTACTAATTAAATATAAAGATATTAGCTTTATATCCTGAGAAAGATTTCAGTTGATTAACAATGAAGTGGTGAACTTCTATTAGCTATTTGTAAGGTTGTTGTTACTAATTCGGGTTTGCTCACCCTAGCACATTCTCTATAAGGCAAATAAGCTGAAACTATTATTGAGTCTAGGTTTCGATTTGCTTGTCACCCCTTGAACAATTTTCCACTCACTGACTAAAGTTAATCAGAACGCAGATGAAGACAGATAAACGCAGATAAACGCAGATAATTTTCTATACTATGTCTGATTTAATCTTATTTTGGCATCGCCGTGATTTACGCATTTCAGATAACGTAGGACTTGCAGCCGCACGTCAGCAGACTCAAGAAGTAGTCGGTGTATTTTGCCTCGACCCTAATATCTTGCAGCGAGATGACGTTGCACCAGCCAGAGTAACTTATATGATGGGCTGTTTAGAGTTGCTGCAACAGCGTTATGCCGAAGTTGGTAGCGAGTTATTAATACTATTTAACGAACCAACAACAGCAATACCCAAATTGGCTGAGGCTGTTAACGCTAAAGCGGTATTCTGGAATTGGGATGTAGAACCTTATGCGAAAGAACGCGATCGCACTATCCTAGTAGCTCTCAAAGAAAAAGGTATTTCTACACAAAACTTTTGGGATCAATTACTACATTCTCCAGAGGAAATTCGCTCAGGTTCCGGTCAGCCTTACACTATATATACGCCTTTTTGGAAAAACTGGATTAGCAAAGCTAAGGCTACCCCAGCACCAGCATTACAAAATGCGATTGGGCTAACTGAGAGTGAGAAAGAAGCGGCACGACAAGCTGGAGTTGTCGAATTACCAACAGCTAGAGATTTAGGATTTATTTGGGATAATAATTTAGTAATTTCACCAGGGGAAGCAGCAGCACAAGCTAAATTAAATACATTTTGCGATCGCGCTATTGACCAGTACCAAGAACAACGCAATTTTCCTGCCGTTAACGGTACATCTCAACTAAGTGCGGCTCTAAAATTTGGTGTTATTGGTATTCGTACTGTTTGGGATGCGATCGCAGTTTTATATCAAAACAGCCCAGAGTCAGTACAAGCAAGCATCCAAACTTGGCAGCAAGAATTAGCATGGCGGGAATTTTATCAACACGCTATCTATAACTTCCCAGAATTAGCACAAGGCGCTTACCGACAAGCTTTTAAAAACTTCCCATGGAATGACAATTTAGAACATTTCCAAGCTTGGTGTGAAGGAAAGACTGGATATCCCATCGTTGATGCTGCGATGCGACAAATGAATACTATCGGCTGGATGCACAACAGATGTCGGATGATTGTCGCTAGTTTTCTTACAAAAGACTTGCTGCTTAATTGGCAGTTGGGTGAAAAATACTTTATGCAAAAATTAATTGATGGCGACCTTTCAGCTAATAATGGGGGTTGGCAGTGGAGTGCATCTAGTGGGATGGATCCTAAACCAGTGCGAATTTTTAATCCAGCTAGTCAAGCTCAAAAATTTGATTTAGAAGGATCGTACATCCGTCAATGGTTACCAGAATTAGCCTCTCTCGATACCAAGTTGCTAATTACTGGTAAAATCACACCTTTAGAACGTGCATCTTTGGGTTATCCTGCCCCAATTGTCGATCACAATCAGCAACAACGGGAGTTTAAACAACGCTATCAACAGCAAAAATTATAAAAGTTCTGAGGGTTAAGTTTTTTGGGAAAGCTGGAGTAATATGGGCGCATCCATCCCATTTTAAAATTATTAAATTATAAAAATTCAAGTTTGTCAATAGTAGCGTCAGAAAGTGTCAGAAATTACTTAATCAGGACTTACGCAAAACAATAAGCGGGCAAGATGCTCGCCCTACTGATGTGGTCAGGGCAAGTTAATTTACTCTATACGTAGTGTGACCATCTTGGTCACTGAGGCTTTCTGCGTAATTCCTGTTAATTATGCGATAGATGCAATTCTGACAACGACCAATGACTAATGATAATTGTTAATTGATAATTGTTAATTGTTAATTGACTAAGGGCGAGAGTAAAGTTGAAAGTTTTATTAGTTGGTAATGGAGGGCGCGAACACGCCTTAGCATCTAAATTGCTGGAATCTGGGAAGGTTCAGCAGATTATGTGTGTCCCTGGAAATGGTGGCACTGCGGCAGTGGAGCGTTGTCAAAATCTATCTCTTAGGGTAGATGATTTTGAAGGTATAGCTAGATTCGCGTTGGTTCACAATGTATCAATGGTTGTAGTTGGGCCAGAACTACCGTTGTCTTTAGGAATTGCTGACTTCTTGACACGCAAAAATTTTAAAGTATTTGGCCCAACTAAAGAAGGGGCGCAAATTGAGTCAAGTAAGTCTTGGGCTAAAGCTTTAATGGATGAAGCTGGAATCTTGACAGCACGTTCAAAAACTTTTAAAGATGCTATGGAGGCAAAAGCTTATGTAGCTTTACAAGGTGCGCCAATTGTTGTTAAAGCTGATGGTTTGGCAGCAGGTAAGGGGGTAGTTGTAGCAGCGACGGTGGAGGAAGCGCAAGCGGCAATTGATGAGTTGTTCCAAAATAATTATCCTTTGCTGGTAATTGAAGAATATTTGACAGGTCAAGAAGTTTCGGTTTTAGCTTTAACGGATGGGTTGACAATTCGACCATTACTTCCTGCTCAAGATCATAAGCGCATTGGTGATGGAGATACTGGGGCAAATACAGGTGGCATGGGCGCTTATGCACCAGCACCAATTGCCACGCCTGAGTTAATGGAACGCATCCAGAAAGAAGTTTTAGAACCTGCGATCGCTACGTTAAAATCTAGAAATATTGACTACCGAGGTATTCTCTATGCTGGTTTGATGATTACACCAGCAGGTGAGCCGAAAGTACTGGAATTTAACTGTCGTTTTGGAGATCCAGAAACTCAAGCAATTTTACCTTTACTGGAAACACCCTTAGAAGATTTATTGTTAGCTTGTGCGGAACAACGCCTTGCAGAACAACCCCCTATCGCTTGGAAATCAGGGGTTTCTACCTGTGTTGTGATTGCTGCGGGTGGATATCCTGGTAATTATCAAAAAGGAAGAGAAATTACGGGGATAGAGGAAGCGGAAGCATTAGGAGCTTATGTGTTTCATGCTGGTACTCAACAAAAGCCGCAACAATTAGTTACCGATGGCGGTAGAGTTTTAGGTGTGACAGCGATTGGGGATAACTTTGAGCAAGCGATCGCTCAAGCTTATGCCGCAGTAGACTGTATTAAGTTTGATGAAATGTATTATCGCCGTGATATTGGCGATCGTGTCCGTAAATCTTAACCTATTATGGGTTAACTCCGAATAAAGGCTAAAGTATGAAGTATAGAAGCTGAAAATTTTAGCCTTCTAACTGTACTTTATCTAGCCTTGATCTTGCTGGATCTCATCAGAAAAATTCGAGAAGTTATTGCCCGTTGGGGGTCTGAGTTCACCCTCCAAACACGACTAATGGCAGCAGCTACCTTAGTCGTTTCCTTAATCATGAGTGGTCTGACGTTTTGGGCAGTTAACACGATTCAGCAGGATGCCCGCATGAACGACACTCGTTTTGGTCGCGACTTAGGTTTGTTACTAGCTGCTAATGTCGCACCATTGATTGCGGAAAACAATCTATCTGAGGTAGCGCGTTTTTCCCACCGCTTTTATAGCAGCACCTCCAGCGTCCGTTATATGCTGTATGCGGACGCTGAAGGCAAAATCTTCTTAGGAATTCCTTTCTCGGAATCTGAGGTAGAAAATTCTCTGACTATTCAGCGACGGATTCAACTACCAGAAAATTACGCTGAACATTCGGATATACCGATGGTGCGACAACACAGGACTCCTGGTGGAGAAGTCACCGATGTGTTCGTACCTTTAACTCATGACAGTAAATATTTAGGCGTTCTAGCAATTGGGATTAACCCAAATCCTACAGTTGTCGCCTCATCAAATCTCACCAGAGATGTGACAATTGCAGTTTTTATTTCGATTTGGGTAATGGTAATTTTAGGAGCAGTATTTAACGCTTTAAATATTACCCAACCGATTAAAGAACTGGTGATGGGGGTGAAAAATATTGCTGCTGGTAATTTTAAGCAGCGAGTTGATTTGCCTTTTGGTGGAGAATTGGGTGAGTTAATTATCAGCTTCAACGAAATGGCAGAAAAGTTGGAGAGTTATGAAGAACAAAATATTGAGGAATTAACGGCAGAAAAAGCTAAGTTAGAAACTTTGGTTTCTACCATTGCTGATGGCGCGGTGTTAATAGATACCGACTTAAAAGCGATTTTAGTTAATCCCACAGCGCGACGAATTTTTGGTTGGGAAGGTAGCGAAGTTGTGGGAGTAAATGTACTGCATATCTTGCCTCGCTCTGTACAAGTAGAGATTACTCGACCTTTGTATCAAATTGCCGCAGGCGATCGCGAAGCAGCAGAGTTTAGAGTTACACTAACACAACCGACAGACCGCACTATACGCATCCTCCTGACCACAGTTCTCGACCAGTACCGCGATAGTGTTAAAGGAATTGCCATGACGATTCAAGACATTACTCGTGAAGTAGAACTAAATGATGCTAAAAGTCAATTCATTAGTAATGTTTCCCACGAACTAAGAACTCCTTTATTTAACATCAAATCTTTTATTGAAACGCTGCATGAGTATGGCGAAGATTTGACAGAAGAAGAACGCCGTGAATTTTTAGATACAGCAAATCGTGAAACAGACCGCCTTACCCGCCTCGTTAACGATGTCTTAGATTTATCACGGTTAGAATCCTGCCGAATCTATCATTTAGAAGCAGTAGACCTTGTTCAACCGATTGAGCAAACACTTCGCACTTATCAGCTTAATGCTAAAGATAAAGGTATAGAACTAAATCAAGAAATTGAGCCTGACTTGCCAGCAGTTGTAGGTCATTATGATTTGTTACTTCAGGTATTAGCTAATTTAGTAGGCAATGCCTTGAAGTTTACTAAATCTGGTGGGCGTGTAGCAATTCGTGCTTATTTACTAACGCATATTGGTAAGCAAGTTAATCTTGGAGAAAATCAAGCATCTGAACATCTAAATTCTAATTCTCAACTGAGAAATCCAGTAGTGCGGATTGAAATTTCTGATACAGGAATTGGAATTGACCCAGAAGACCAAGAAGCTATATTTGACAGGTTTTTCCGAGTAGAAAATCGAGTGCATACTCTAGAAGGAACTGGTTTAGGTCTTTCGATTGTTAGAAATATTATTGAGAAACATCATAGTAGTGTCCACTTAGTAAGTGAAGTTGGAGTTGGTACAACTTTCTGGTTTGATTTAGCTGTGTTTCAACAAAAAGCTATGCCTGTTGAAGAGTTGCAAGTAATTAATACTACTTCGACTGACTCAGATAGTTCTATTACGGCTACTGTTCTCTAATTTATTTAGAAAGGGAAAACAGCGCGACTATCAAGCTAACTATTACTAAACCCGATAGCATCAATAAACTTTGATGCCCTTGACACCAAATTCTGAGTTTTTTTCCCCAGCTATAGTTTGTTGGGTATTCTTGGTTTAATTTTGGCTGAAATACATTTTGATAGAGTGTACACTCCTGAGCATAAGGACGCTGGGGAAAGTTACAGGTATCATCGCAATGGTAAGTACAACTTTCGCACAAATATTTGCCTTTATCGGCGCGGTGTAAGGTCATACCAGGATGACCATAAGCTTTTAAAACTGTTCGGCAATAGGGACAGGTAATTGCTTGAAAGTTTACTGGTTGATGGCACTTGGGACACTTTGACATTGCAGATTTTTGGTTTAATAGACTTGTGGCAAAAGTCTGAATTTTAATGAATTAACCGCAGATAAGCGCAGATAGACAAAGGTTTTTAATGTTAAGTATAGATATGTACACTGACGACAATTGCTCAAAGTGGTAATTTTACTACTTATGCCTCACCCGTCACCTGTAATCAGAATGTAACAAAATAGAACTGTAGGCTAAATATGTCTATATTAAAGCTTCCAATTCATCAGATCACAGGCAGGGAGTATGGATAATAATAATTGGCTCACACAGTTACTAATGATTGGTGTAGGCACTACTTCTTTAGTAGCAGAGAAACTGCGAGAGGTTGGGGATGATTTGGTCAAGGATGGCAAAATCAATCCCGACCAAGCTAAGGCGTTCGTAGATGATATGATGCAGCAACTCAAGTCTGAGCAAGGAAATGTTGAGGCACAAATGCACCGACAGTTGCGTAATGTGCTACAAGATTTGGGTGTCCCTAAACAGTCGGAGATGGACGAGTTACGGGGACGTATTGACCGATTGGAACGTCAAGTGCGTGATTTAGAAAATAAGCTTTGGCGTTAATTTTTTATTTTGGAGGATTGATGAATGAGAGAGATTCTGATCAGCTTGGGGGTTATGCTGTTCTGTGGGTTGTTCGTGATTTTAGTTCAATTGACTTCTGGTCAACCCTCAGCAGTTGCAGATGAACTGGCTAAAACGCCACCTGCTGTTGTTCAACCTGCAACTGCTGATAATTCCATAGCTGACACCCAAAGGCTAATTGCGATGAATACTAACTCAGAAGATAATGTTGTGACGACCGACTCTGGTCTGAAGTACGTTCAGTTAAAAGAAGGGAATGGCGCAACTCCGAAAACAGGTCAGACGGTAGTTGTACATTATACCGGGACTTTAGAAAATGGTGAAAAGTTTGATAGTTCGCGCGATCGCAATCAACCTTTCTCTTTCAAACTTGGGGTTGGACAAGTAATTAAAGGCTGGGACGAAGGACTCAGTACAATGAAAGTAGGCGAGCGTCGCAAGTTAATTATTCCCCCAGAATTAGGTTACGGTGCTAGAGGTGCTGGTGGCGTAATTCCACCCAATGCAACTCTAAATTTTGATGTGGAACTGTTAAAAATTAGTTAATAATAATCTTGCCTCTCTGGATCAATTGCTATTAGCATGATTGAGGAGAGGCAAAGTTTTGTAAGCTGATTTTGGCAAGTATTAATTGTTTAATAATTATTGGATCTTGCTAAATTTCTAAACTTGGTAAATTGTGGATCGAACAATAGTTTAATAGTACCTGTTGGCCCATTTCTATGCTTGGCAATTATAAGTTCGGTAATATCTCGATCCGGTGTATCGGGGTTATAATAAGCGTCACGATAAATCATCATAATTAAATCCGCATCTTGCTCGATCGATCCTGACTCTCTCAAATCTGACATCATTGGGCGTTTGTTGGTACGTGCTTCTACGCCTCTACTTAACTGAGAAAGTGCAATAACTGGAACGTTTAATTCACGGGCTAAACCTTTGAGCGATCGCGTAATTTTTGATAACTCTTGTACTCGATTATCGCTACCTCCCTCCATTAGTTGCAAGTAATCTAGTAAAATTATTCCCAACTTACCATTACTTTCTGCTTGCAGACGACGGGCTTGCGATCGCATTTGCATCACAGCCATGTTGGCAGTATCATCAATAAAAATCGGTAGTTCCGATAACATCCCGACAGCTTGACTCAAAGGTTCCCACTCATTCTGACTGATTCTTCCAGACCTCAAGCGATTACTTTCAATCCCCGCCTCACTAGCTAGTAATCTCTGTACTAACTGTTCTTTAGACATTTCTAAGCTAAAAACTGCCACAGGCAAACGATGGGCAGCCGCGATATTGTAAGCAATATTTAAACTTAAAGCTGTTTTTCCCATCGACGGTCTGGCAGCAATGATAATCAGGTCAGATTTTTGGAAACCGCCTGTCATTGCGTCTAGGTCGTAAAAACCACAGGTAAGTCCTGGAAGGGCAACTTCCTCATGGCGGGTTTCAATTTCCTGAAAAGCTTGAATCAGCGTGTCAGATATCGGAATCAAACCTGGTTGAGGACGGACTTGGGTTAAACCAAAAATTTTCTGCTCTGACTGGTCAAGGACTGTTTCTAACTCTGTCGCTGTCTCATAACCAAGCTGCACAATTTCATTACCAGCTTTAATTAACTGACGGCGCAGGAACTTGTCCATTACCAGCGCCGCTAAAGCATCAATATTGACCGCGCTGACAGTACGCTCTACCAGTTGCACTAATTTGTTGAGTCCGCCAACCTTTTCCAGCAAGTCATGGTCAGATAACCAAGCACTAACGTTAATCAAGTCCTTGGGTTTGCCTTGGCTGTTGAGGGCTAGTGCTGCTCGATAGATGTCTTGATGTGCGGGGATATAAAAAGCCTCTGCATTTAAAACATCAGCTACCCGACCCAGAGCTTCTGGATCTAAGAGAATACCCCCTAATATTGCCTCCTCGACCTCAACATTTTGAGGCGGGAGACTACGCTCGACAGCTTGAAAATTTAATTCCTGAACCATAACAGCAGCACACAGTAAGCAAGCTAAGACCAGCTTACTCAATTAAAGGATATAGTGGCTGTGGCGATGTTTTACCCTCATTTTCTGAATTGGTCAAGACTTAGGCAAAACATTACGCGGGCAAGATGCCCGCACTACGTTTGTGGTTACCTAAAAGTAGAGACGCGCCATGGCACGTCTCTACACCTATATGTAGTGTGACCATCTTGGTCACGTTTTTTTCTGCGTAAGTCCTAACGTTTAATTAGGTTGACCTACTTACCACTACTGAGAAATTAGTTAACTGAGGCATTAACCTGGTACAACATTAATTTCTACTACGGCTGAGACTTCTGGATGCAGTTTGATCTCAACTTTATAAGTACCCAATTGATGAATATCAGGTAGGGTAATCTCCCGTCTATCTACTTCCTGACCTGTAGATGCTTGAATTGCAGCCGCTACATCTGGAGCAGTGACGGTTCCAAAAATCGCATCGCCTTCACCAGCTTGCTTACCGATATTAAAGCTACCAGCTTTGTCTAGGACTGCTTTAATCTGTTCAGCTACCTGCTTGAGTTCTAATAGGCGCACACGTTCTTTCTCACGTCGCCGTTCGACTTGTTTGAGCAAACCAGGAGTGGCTGTAGCTCCCATTCCTTGAGGGATAAGATAATTACGAGCATAGCCAGGAGCGACTTCCACTAAGTCGCCGATTTTCCCTAGTTTGCTAACATCTTGATTTAAAACTAATTGCACACGTTTCGCCATAGTCTTTTTTCTGGTAGAAATCCAGCAGCACTGAGTTGGGGCTAGAACTCTTCATCGTACGATCTTTGGAAATGCGATCGCAACCCATTTTTTAGGGGGGAGGGGGGAGGAGTGAGTAAAGAACAATATTATCTAATTTCCCCTCTGCTACCTCTGCTCCCTCTGCTCCCTTAAAATTGCTCCTTCATTCCCCGCAAACGCCCAAAAGTTTGTACTGGATCTTGACTCTTGACTGCTGCTTGTATTTCTGGATAATCCCAGCGCAAAAAGGGATTAGTACGTTTTTCTACACCTAATATTGATGGTACTGTAGCTTGCGAA
Organism: Oculatellaceae cyanobacterium; assembly: GCA_036702875.1. GTDB lineage: Bacteria > Cyanobacteriota > Cyanobacteriia > Cyanobacteriales > PCC-9333 > Crinalium. The sequence goes on from DATNQB010000021.1 coordinate 11,036, forward strand.
CGACTACGAGCCGCCTTAACCTCTTCTAAACGAGATTGTAAGTCTGGGTTGTTACTATCTACGGTTAACGCAAACTTTAAGTTATTTAAAGTATATTCATGGGCGCACCAAACTCGCGTATTGTCTGGTAATCTGCGAATTTTGCTAAGTGATGTCACCATTTGTGCTGGTGTACCTTCAAATAACCGACCACAACCGCCTGCAAATAAAGTATCACCACAGAATAAATCATTGGGTTGCTCAGTATTTGGAGACGGAAAGTAGTACGCTATATGTGCGCGGGTATGTCCAGGTACAAAGAGAACTTCACCAGTTTGAAGAGCAAACTCCACGCGCGAACCTTCCTGCAAAAACACCTGTTGCCCAGGAATTCTGCCTTTGTCCTCTGCTCCTCCATAAACACGGACGTTGGGAAATCTGGCGATTAACTCTCGATTACCCCCTACATGATCGCTGTGATGGTGAGTATTAAAAATCGCAACTAATTCAGCGCCAATTTCTTCGAGTTGTTGCAGTACTGGTTGCGCTTGTGCTGGATCAACAACAGCAGCAATTTTCTGCTCTGAGTCTATGATTAGAAAGATGTAGTTATCAGAAAGTGCTGGAATTCTAGTTACCTGCATCTCTCAACTGTCTCCTCAAAAAAAGTTTGCTAACGACGGAGATTTATGATTATCTTCACAGAATTTATATTTAAACTGTCCCTTTATGGCTAAGAAGGAAAAGACAATAAATAGACCACTGAGAAAAAAACCTCAACACACTTACTACAGAAGCTACCAACCGCCTATGGCATCAACACGAGAGCGTGTATCAAACTTAAATATTCACAAAATAGTCGAGCGTATCCTTTTGTCAGGTCAATTAACTCGTCAAGAATATGTTCATCTAATTACCACTATGCTTTCTGATTCCCATATTACTGACGAAGAACGTCCTCAGTTAAATCGTGTCTTTGACAATATCCAAAGCGGTCAGATTAAGTTTGTTAATTAAAAAAGTTTGCAATTAACGATGAACAATGAAACTATTTTAGTGACAGGGGGCGCAGGATACATTGGTTCCCATGCAGTATTAGCACTAAAACGCGCTGGTTATGAGGTGGTGGTGCTGGATAATTTAGTTTATGGGCATCGAGATTTAGTAGAAAAATTACAGGTAAAGCTAATTGTTGGTGATTTGTGCGATCGCACCTTACTAGACCATCTGTTCACCAACCATAATATTAGTGCTGTTATGCACTTTGCTGCTTATGCCTATGTAGGTGAATCTGTAACTAACCCCAGCAAATACTACCGTAACAATGTCATCGGTACGCTCACGCTGTTAGATGCGATGATGGCAGCTTCTATCAAGAAATTTGTCTTTTCTTCTACTTGCGCCACTTATGGTGTACCCAAAACGGTTCCCATCCCTGAAGATCATCCCCAAAACCCGATTAATCCCTATGGCGCTAGTAAGTTGATGGTAGAACGGATGCTATCAGATTTTGATACTGCCTACGATTTTAAATCTGTTTGTTTCCGGTACTTTAATGCCGCAGGTGCTGATCCTAATGGGTTATTAGGGGAGGATCACAACCCAGAAACTCACTTAATACCATTAGTGCTACAGACTGCTTTGGGTAAACGCGAGTCAGTGTCAATTTTCGGGACAGATTATGACACCTCAGATGGTACTTGTATTCGAGACTATATTCACGTTACGGATTTAGCAAATGCCCATGTTTTAGGGTTGGAATATTTGTTGCAAGGCGGAAATTCAACAGTATTTAACTTAGGCAATGGTAATGGATTTTCTGTCAAAGAAGTAATTGAAACAGCTAAGGAAGTCACAGGAAAAGAAATTAAAGTGCAAAAGTGCGATCGCCGTCCTGGAGATCCGCCTATTCTAGTTGGTAGCAGTGACAAAGCTAGAACAATTCTTGGTTGGCAGCCTCAATATTGTAATCTTACAAATATCATTTTCCATGCGTGGAAATGGCATCAAAATCGCCATGCTTAACTTAGCTATTAAATATCCAACAGCTAGAAAGTTGGCAGAATTGAGCTTAAATAGGATAGCTTAACTAATGACTCCATTTGTGTCAATTATTGTTACTTGTTTTAATCAGGCTAGATATATTGAGCAGTCAGTTAAAAGTGTACTATCACAAACTTTTCCTGACTTAGAATGCCTAATTGTAGATGATGGCTCGACTGATAACACGCGGGAAATTGCCGAACAATTAATCGCCAGCGATTCGCGGGTTAAGTATTTTTATAAAACAAATGGCGGAGTTTCTTCCTCTAGAAATTTTGGGTTTAGTAAGACTCAAGGTGTTTGGATACAGTTTTTAGATGGGGATGATTGGATTCACGAAGATAAAACTCGGTTTCAGTTAAGTCATTTAAAAGATTTACCACCAGAAAATATTATTTTTTATTGCGATTATGAACGAGTATTTATAGATGGCGAATCCAAGATTGTAAAAACAGAGCAAAAAGTTGTTGGGGCATTGAATAGAGAGCAATTAATTGAAAGATTGCTATTACCTGACTTTTTAGCTGATTCTCCTTTTCCTTTACTACAACAATGCCTTTTACTTCATAAAAGTGTTTTTGAACATACGATGTTTGATGAGCGCCTAAAAGCTCTCCAAGATAGAGATTTTTGCTTAGAATTTTTAGTTACAGGAGTTAATTTTATTTATACACCGATGATAGGAGCATACTATACAAAACATCAATCTAATAGAACTAATAATTGGTTTTATATGAAAGAGTATTATATTCTTTTTTATGAAATCACCTACAATAAACATCAACACTTACTTGCTCTGTGCCAAAGGGGGATTCAGTTTTTACTTGAAGACGCATTGAGAGAAAAAGAGCAAAAAAACTTTGAGAGATTATTAAACTTGGCACAAACCCCTTTATACTTACTAGATAGAAAAATAAAAATAACTCATCCTTCATTACTCAAAATATTTTACCCACTTCGGCTACTGATTCCAAATTTCCTGTTATATGAAAAATACCGAGGTGCTAGAACTAAAAATATCCTAAAGTTTTTATCTAAAAAACTGGTAGTTATTAAACCTGATAAAACGTAGTTGTTGCATTATTAATTAAATCTTGGTGTAAATTATAAGTAATAATATTTCATGGGGTTGTAGCAGAATATATTTTTTATGAGAAAAATTTCTTTGGTTGTAAGTGATTTGTCGGGAGGTGGTTCTATCCGAGCTTTTTTGTTAGCTGAAGTTATAAAAAAGTTAAATTATGAAGTCGAGGTGGTCGGATTTTTATTCGGCAAAGAAATGTATACAATTCCGCCATCGGATATTAAAATTTTTTCGGTAGTTGGGAAAAATTATCCTAATTTTTTGTTAGAATCTCAGAAAATTTTGAGACAAATAGATGGAGATATTATTTATGCAATTAAGCCAAAGCCTACCAGCTTTGGTTTGTCCCTACTTAAAAAAATCAGCAGCAATCGTCCTGTAATTTTAGATATGGATGATTGGGAATTAAGCTGGTATGGAGGAGATAACTGGAAGTATCGCCCAAAGTTAAAGCAGTTAGCTAAAGATATCTTAAAAAAAGATGGCGCGTTGAGATTTCCAGATCATCCTTTATATCTCAAGTGGATGGAAAGCTTAGTAGCAAATGCGGATGCGATAACTATAGATACTCAGTTTCTAGAAGAACGTTTTGGCGGTGTCTATTTACCTAATGGGAAAGATACCTCATTATTTGATCCTCAAAAGTATGATCAACAGTCAAGTAAAAAGCGTTATGGACTTTCGGATTATCAAATTTTAATGTTTCCAGGTGCGCCGCGATCGCACAAAGGAGTAGAAGATGTTTTAATGGCGCTAGATCAGCTTAATCGACCCTCTTTAAAACTGGTAATTGTGGGTGGAAGTCCTTACGACAACTATGACGATCAACTCATGCAAAAATGGGGGCGTTGGATTATTAAGCTACCCAGGTGTCCAGTTGAAGTAATGCCAGAAGTGCTATCTGCTGCGGATATTATAGTTGTTCCCCAACGAGATCATCCAACTTCTAGGGCGCAGTTTCCCTTAAAGCTAACAGATGGTATGGCAATGGCAAAGCCAGTTTTGTCTACAAAAGTAGGAGATATTCCAGAAATTTTAGGTGGAACTGGTTATTTAGTCGAACCTAGTTCTCCAACGCAGATTGCAGAAAAAATTGACTGGATATTTAAAAATTTGGCAACCGCAAATGAAACCGGAAAGTCAGCACGGAAAAGATGTATTGAGTTATACAGCCTTAAACAAATGGCAACTATACTTTCACAAGTGATCTCTAATTTAGATGCCAAGTGTTATAGTACTTAAAAAATATGAAAAATTATTTTTTAATTATAAATCTATGTCGCTAAAGCAGTTAATATTTCCCTTTGCTAAACGCTATCCTATTTGGATTTTATCAAGTATCCTTTTAGGATTTTCTGGCGCTGTTTTTAACGGCATTAGTACTGCCCTAATTGTTCCAGTAGTTTTCAGTTTTCTAGGTCAAAAAATTAACTTTAAAGGCGCTGCACCTATTTTAGAAAAGTTAATATTTATTTTTAATAATAATATTTTAATAATTACTACCGTAATTTTAGTGTTAATTATTTTAAAAAATATTACTACCTATACTGCAACAATTGTATCAAGCTCTCTCAGGCGTAAGATAACAACAGATTTACGTGAGGCAGGACTAAAACTATTATTAGAAGTAGACTTGGATTTTTTCGCGCATCGCCGAGTCGGTGATTTAATTAATCGCCTAAGTGGGGAAGTGGGAAGAACAGCTTCAGCAATTACAACAGTTGTTCAACTGATAATTATTGCAATAACAATTCTGGTATTTGTAGGGCTTTTGTTGGCAATTTCATGGAAGTTAACTGTAGCTTCAACACTACTCCTAACTTTAGTAGCGTTAATAAATCAGTACGCAATTTATCGTTCTAAATATTTTGGTAAACGCCTTACGGAAATGTCTAAAGCTTATTCGATTAGAGTGCTAGAAACTTTAAGTGGAATTCGCTTGGTTAAGGCAACAGCAAATGAACAGAGAGAATATGAAAAAATTAAAACATTGATTCGCGATCGCGAGGAAGCAGATTTTAAATCTCAGCTAAACTCTGCATCTATTGCGCCAATAAGTGAGGTTAGTGGCATTTTTTCGCTTTTAGCCATTGTTTTTCTGGGTAGGCTATTTTTTGTTGAGCAAATAGAGTCGCTTTCTACAGTCCTTCTGACTTATTTATTAGTGCTTTTTAGACTCCTACCTGTTATTTCCCAATTAAATTCTGCTCGGAGTAGTTTGGCTAATGCTTCAGCAAGTATAGAAGTAGTAAAAGACTTCTTGCGGATTGAGAATAAGCCAATTATGAAAAATGGTACTGTTGCTTATAAATTATTACATAAAAAAATTCAATTTAATCAGGTATCATTTGCCTATCCCAACCATCAAGATTTGGTTTTAAAAGATGTCAATTTATCGTTGCCTTGTGGTAAAACTTTAGCTTTAGTGGGAGCTTCTGGTGCTGGAAAATCAACGTTAGCAGATCTTTTACCTCGATTTTATGACCCGATAAGTGGCGACATTACTATTGATGGTATTGATATTAGAGATTTTGATCTGAAAACTTTGAGAAAGGGGATGGGAATTGTTAGCCAAGATACGTTTTTATTTAATGATTCAGTGCGAAATAACATTGCTTATCCGCGACCTGATGCAACAGAAGAGGAAATAATTACGGCGGCGAAGCGAGCAAATGCTTATGAATTTATTGTCAAGCTACCACAAGGATTAGAAACACCCATTGGCGATCGCGGCGTGCTGTTATCTGGTGGTCAGCGCCAACGTTTAGCGATCGCCCGCGCACTCCTACAAGATCCTGATATCTTAATTCTAGATGAAGCTACCAGCGCATTAGATACTGTTTCTGAGAGATTGGTACAAGCTGCAATTGAAGAAGTGAGTCGCGATCGCACTACCTTAGTAATTGCTCACCGTCTTTCAACTGTGCAAACAGCACATCAAATTGCTGTCCTTGACAAAGGGTGTGTAGTAGAAATTGGTACACATGAAGAACTATTAAATAAAGGTGGTTACTATGCCAGATTGTACGAAGTACAATTTGCCGATCAGCATCAAGGTATGCTGAACCGTAATGAGCAATTATGGAGTCGTTTTTCTTATGAAGTACGCACACGCCTCAACCCAGTGATTGGTTTCCTACAGCTACTCTCTGATGATTTGGTAGATAGTCCTAAAGAACAAATTGAATTAACAGAAGAAGCTTATAATTCTGCTCTGCGTTTGGTTGAAAGTTTAGATTTATTAGAAAAAAATTCTCAAAGTAATTGAAAGCAATTTATTGTATAGCTATCAGGTAAATAATAATAGTCATTACCCCCAAAGAATAAAGAGATTTAACAGGATACTACAAATTATTTATGGTTGCTAGAAATAATGAAAAAACACTATATCTTTTTCATCAATGATTTTTTGCCAAAACCAGGCGCTCATTTAGTACAAATTGCTCATTTAGCTAATGCTGCGGCTAATCTAGGTTATTCAAGTGTTTTAGTTTACCTACGAAAAGGAGGAGAAACTATTAACCCCCTAGATTGGATTTATCCGTTTCGACCCCAAAAACCAGATGAGCAACTAACCCAATTTTTCAATTTTCAAGAAAACATACAAGTTGTTTCACTGCCAGTGCCTTTTGAACAATCAAAAAGCAAATGGACTAACTCTAATACTCTTGCTTGTAAATATTACTTTCCCTTTCATATCCTGCCTCATACCCAAATTGTCCACACTAGAAACTGGAACTTTGTTAAAGCTGCGGTTAAACATGGCATTCCAGCTATTTATGAGCGAGATCACTACGAAAAAAAACAATATGAGCCAGAAATTGTTAATAACCCTTTATTCCAATTAGCTGTAACAGTAGCAGACACAGTAAGTGAAGACATGATTAAAAATGGTATTCCACCGGAGAAGATTATTAAACTTCATAATGGATTCAACCAATTATTTTTTTTCAGACAACCAGAAAAAGCTGCTGAATGGCGCAAACAACTCCTCACCAATGAACGGCAACATTTAGTTGTATATTCAGGAGAATTACATAAATTTAAAGGAGTTGATCTACTCCTAGAAGTTGCCCAACAATTGCCAACAGTTCAATTTGTCTTAGCAGGTGGCCCAGAATTAAAGCTAATAGCTTACCAGCAATTAGTCAGGCAGCACCAAATTACAAATATGACATTTTTAGGCTATCTTCCTCACAATCAGTTAGCCAGCTTGCTACAAGCTGCTGATGTTTTAGTATATCCCCATACTAACGGAGAAGCTGCTACCTTTACTTCTCCTATGAAGTTATTTGATTATATAGCAGCAGGAGTTCCCATTATTGCTACTGAAATTCCCCCCTTGCAAGAATTTAAATCTAAAAATGTAGTAACCTACTGGTGTGAGCCAGATAACATACAGCAGTTTATCCAAGGCTTACAACATATCTTGGAAAAATATCCGCGTCCAGATCAAACTTATATTAATAGTATTGACATAATTCAGCAATATTCTTGGGAAAATAGAATTTCTAATATTATCAGCAATATAGACGAGTCTTTACGTCCCCAAATAGTTAGTTAATTTGAAGATATAAATTGCATGAAATTACATTATTTTAAAGGGTTTAAAAATTTTGGGGACGAGCTTAATCCTTGGTTATGGCAGCAATTACTTCCAGGCGTGTTTGATGAGGATGAAAGTACTATATTTGTAGGCATAGGTACTTTACTGAATACTTCTTTACCAAAAGCCAATAAAACAATAGTTTTTGGTGCTGGTGTAGGTTATTGTTCAGGCCCACCTAAAGTAAATGATTCTTGGAAGATTTATTGCGTTAGAGGCCCCTTATCTGCAAAGGTATTAGGTATTTCAGAGCAATTAGCACTGACAGACGGAGCAATTCTGCTGAGAAGATTATTTAAATCTACTGGCAAAAAATTACATCGCTTCGCATATATGCCCCATGCTAGTCATGCTAATTATAGTAATCAATCTTGGCAATTAATTTGTAAGCGGCTAGGATTTGGATATATTGACCCACGTTCCTCTATTGAAAAAGTATTAACTGCTATTAGTGAAACAGAAATTTTACTAACCGAAGCCATGCACGGCGCTATTGTTGCAGATGCACTCCGAGTACCTTGGATTCCGATTCGCACCACCCCAGAAATTTTAGCTTTCAAATGGCAAGATTGGTGTGCTTCTATGAACTTAGAATATCAACCTAAATACTTGTTGCCAGTTTGGGATATTTCTAACAAAACTAATAAAGCTGGTGTAGTTCGCTATGGGATTAAGAAACAACTATCTACTATCCACCTTACCATTATTGCTAACACTTCTCAACCGCTCTTAAGCAATGATGCCCATCTCGAAAAATTGACGGTAGCGATGGAAGAAAACCTAGAAAAATTTAAGTATGATTTAGCTAAAGGTTTGTTTCAGCCAAATTAATTAAAAATCTTAATCGGTCATTGATAATTGATAATTGTAAAGATGGATAAAAAAATTGTAGGGATGCTTAGTAGTTATCCTGGTTTGAGTCAAAATGCTGATTGGCTATGGACACAAACACCAGATTACTTTGGAGTTTGGGGCAATATTCAAATGCAGGCACTAGCATCAAAACCAGACTTTTTGCTAATGTATCAGTTTGATTTTCCTAAAAAGCCTCAGCAGCGTTCTTGGTTGTCTGCACTTCGTAAACCTAAATGGCATCAAAAAACGGATATTAAATCTAAGTTACGTGACGTACCACAAGAAAGAATTATTTATCTGTTACGAGAACCTCCTTTGGAGGAAGTGAAAAATATTAATAATTGGAATTATCAACAAGCTAAAAATTATTGTGGCTATGTTTCTGGGGCTGATGACTTTGCACCTACTCCAGATTATATGCCTGCAATTTGGTATCAGAGCAACTCATTTCGTGAGTTGAACGAAATGGATTGTCCGCCCAAAATTAGGAATTGCAGTTGGATAACTTCAGGTATTAATCGCACTGCTAATCATCGCCAACGTTTAGAATTTTTAAAATCATTACAATTAAGCCAGGTAAATTTTGATTTATATGGTCGCAATTTACCCAAGTCGGCTGTAAGTTGTGGGGAAGTTAAAAATAAATGGCATAGTATGGCTCCTTATTACTATAATTTGGCGATTGAAAATTATGCCGATAATGATTTGTATGTGAGTGAAAAATTGTGGGATGCGCTGTTAGCTTGGTGCTTACCAATTTATTATGGAGGCGGGGCAGCCGATAAGTTGTTACCACCTGGAAGTTTTCTGCGATTGCCGAGTTTGGATGAAAAAGGATTATCTTATATTCAGGAGGTAACTGCGACACCGGATGCGTGGTATGCAGCTAAATCTGCGATCGCAGAAGCTAGACAAATTATCCTTCACAAACTCAATCTCCTCAACTGGTTGTCGGATTTTGTTGACAAATTCGCTTAAACTTTTATCTAAATCTACTGATGGATGGAATTTGCACTTTAGCCAACGATCGCGTTTACGACCAACTAATTGCTTTACTCAATAGTATAGAAGCGATTCTAGGGCAATCAATGCCAGTCTGCGTTTATCCTTACGACGAAAACACAGAAAAAATTGCGGATGCAATTGCCAAACGTCCTAATGTACAACTTTACAATCACCAAGATTCAATCAAACAATGGGATGAATTTGCCCAAAGCGCCTGGGATACTCATCCTACAGCACGTCAAATTTGGAGTAAGGCTGGTAGCAATAACTATCACCGCTTTGGTACTCACCGCCGTTTCTGTGCTTTTGATGCGCCTTTTGATCGCTTCCTCTACATGGATGCGGATACTTTATTAATGGGTGGAGTAGAGCAAATTTTCACACAACTAAATAACTATGATTGTGTTGTCTACGACTTTCAACATAAAGATCCTACTCATGTTTATAATGTATCTTCTCAGCAATTAAACAAATTATTTACCCCAGAACGAATTAAATCGGAGATTTTTTGTTCAGGATTATATGCTTCTAAAAAAGATTTGTTTGATATAGATAGACGCAATTGGCTAATCTCTCAATTGCAAGCAGGAGATGCTGAAGCTTTATATCCTATGTCAGTAGATCAAAGCTTGCTCAATTATATGATGATGAAAACTAATGTATCAATTTACAATTTTGCTTTAAACTTACCGGAAGATCAAGCAACTGGATGCTGTATTACTTCACCGCATTTTCAAGCAGAAAATCAGATATTATATGACAAAGGCAATCGTTTAACATATATTCACTATATTGGGTTGTCATCAAGAATTTTTAATCAAGTTTGTGCTGGAGAAAATATAGATTTTCCTTACCGTGATGTGTTTTTACATTATCGCTATTTGCACGAACCAGAACTTCGCCCAATTTTTACAACTAAACCTAAACCCTACAAGCAACCTCCCAGTCTCAAGACGCGATTTTTGAGAAAAATCGGCTTAAAATGAGGATTTATCAATGAGTCGTGGCATTTATATTACAGCTAATGATCGGGTAATTGAGAGTGCGATCGCACTCCTCAATAGCATTAGGCTTTACGATCCACATACACCTGTTGTCTTAATTCCTTACGATGACAAATATCAAACTGTAGCTAATATCCTCTCTCAGAATTATGGTGTAACAATTTATGAGGATTTAGCATTTATCAAACGTTTATCTAAAAATTTACATAATATATTTGGTGATAACTTTTTTGCCAGACCTAATCAATTTCGTAAGCAAGCTTGCTGGTTTGGTTCATTTGATGAGTTTTTGTATATTGACACCGATATAGTTGTTTTCGAGAAAATTATTGATAATCTCAACTACTTTGCTAATTATGATTTTATTTGTTGTGATTATCAGCACCTCGCTGGACTAAAAAATGTATTTACACCCAAAATTATTACCGATAATATTTTTACTGAGACAGAAATCGCAGATATTTTTAATTGTGGATTTTGGGGTTCTAAAAAGAATTTGATATCGGAGGAGGAATTATATAATATCTTTGCTGAATGTGCTGCGAATACCCAATACTTTGATTTTTCTAGAAAAACTTCAGATCAACCTATTATTAACTATATGATCTTGAAGCTTATTTCACGCAGATTTAACATAATTCGTAGACCTGGAGGTGCGCCTGGAAATTGGGCTGGAAGTAAGCAATTTCAATATCAAGATAATATTCTTATAGACCCAAATATTAATCAACCACTGCAATATTTACACTGGGCAGGTATTAAAATACAGCCTGGTTGTCCTTACTGGGATATTTGGGAACACTACCGTTATTTAAATACATCTCAGCCAAAACAAGTAGCATTACCTCAGACACGCCAAAACCTCTGGCAGCAAATCAAACAAAAACTTAAACTTTGACTACTTGTGAGCTAGTAGCAAATTTACAGCCTCAATTGTGGTTAATTGCAAATTTTCTGTGAAAGAAGTAGGTGTTTTAGAGTCCAGCTTGACTCCCAAGAAAAGATTGAGCGAGAAAGTCAGGGTAATTGCAATTATGATTTTTTCCAGCATCCCAGACTCCTTCAAACTAAAACTTTCTCACATCTATCTACGGATATATCTATTATGGTAGTGCGAACTCAAGAAATATGTGATACTCAACCTTAAATCTAAGTGATAAGAATTGTATAGCAATGTGACCTTTATCACAAATTATTAAGACAATTTCAAATTCTTAATTAATTATGGTAAGTATGTGCGTAAAATTAAACATTATTTGTGCTCGCAGGAACTGGGGACTGGTGAAGGGTGACTAGGAAAACCACTATACGTTTATTTATGCCCACCTACTTACTAAAAGAGAAACTGAACTAAGAGTGAACCAAGGCTGCCCAAGAAGCTGAAGAAATTGGAACCACCGCCTTTTTTAGCTGGTTGACGTGCTAATTCCATTCCCTTAAGAAAGTTTTGCGATGCTTGATAACCTGTAGTATTTTTTTGAGTAGAAAATATTTGACTAGCTATTTTAGCATCTTGAGTTGCCGCCGCCTCGTTTCCAAATCGGTAAAGCACTAGCGCCCGACCCAAGTAAGCAGGAGCAAAGTCAGGATTTATAGTAACTGCCTGATTATAATACTCAATGGCTGCCTGATAGTTTCCCCCCTGAGCTTCTGTCAACGCCCATCTATAAAAGTCTTCCGGTTTACCAGCATTTTGAGGAATACCTATTGCACCTTCAACGTATGCAGAACTAAGGCTGGTATTAGACAAGTTAGCATTGAGCAAGTAAGCATCTCTCAAATCTGTGCCAGTTAAGTTAGCACCAGTTAAGTTAGCACCAGTTAAGTTAGTGCCATATAAAGATGTACCGCTAAGATTAGCACCAGTTAGATCGGCACCAGCAAGATTAGCTCTAGATAGATTAGCACGACTCAAGTCAGCACCTTGGAGTTGAGCTACGGAAAGATCTGCCATTACGAAACCTGCACCTTTCAAATCACATTGCTGACATTGTTTGGTTGATAGCAATTGTCTAGTATGTTCGAGGTTTTCAGCAGTTGCAGGTAACAAAGGAATTGTAGCTAACAGTGTGGCGGTGGCTATTACACCCCGACAAACATTGGTGAGGATTGTGGGTGAGGCAGGTGATCTAGTGTCGCGCAGATTAGTCATATTATGATAACGGTCAATTGACCATGATCGAGATGAACAGAGGGATGGTGTGTCACTGGCTGTTGACTTTTGCCTAACTGCACAATGCTAGTTTCATTTTATTGGGTTTGAACAGAGCGATCGCATTACCTTAGCAATTATTGTGATTACAACTTGACTACCAAACTCTGGTCAATATTTTGTAAATTACTACAACCACTCAAAGCCATTGCTAAATCAAGCTCATCACGCAACAATTCTAGAACGTGCTGCGCCCCTGCTTCTCCTGCTACAGCTAACCCCCACAAGATAGGGCGACCTAAAAGCACTGCTTTTGCGCCTAAAGCTAAGGCTTTGAGGACATCAGTACCACGCCGAATGCCACCATCTACTAAAACTTCTGCTTGATTTCCTACAGCAGCAAATATTTCACTTAAAGCATCAATCGAAGCGATCGCACCATCTAATTGTCTCCCCCCATGATTTGATACAATTATTGCCTTAGCTCCATGTTCCACAGCACGAACTGCATCATCGCCTCGTAAAATGCCTTTAACTACTAACGGTAGTGGGGAAAGAGATTGCAGCCACTCCAAATCTTTCCAAGTTATAGCTGGGTTAAGTTGTTCAGAGAAATAGTGAAATAAACCTGATTCACCTGGTTTATGAGTAATTTCTAAATCTGCCAAATTCTTTAAATTAGCTAATTCCATCCCAGGTGGAAGCACAAACTGGTTACGCTGATCTCGCTCGCGTCGTCCTAACATGGGAGCATCAACAGTTAGACAAATTGCTTGGAAACCTGCGGCATAAGCGCGTTCTACCAATGATTTTGTCAGAGCGCGATCGCGATGTACATATAGCTGAAACCACAAAGGATTTCTGCTTGTAGAATCTGTGACTAATTTAGGTTTTGAAGAAGCGATCGCTACTTCTTCTATACTCTTAGTTGACAGTGTACTCAACACCATCACAGTTCCCAACTTAGCCGCCGCCTTAGCCGTAGCCAATTCTCCTTCGGGAGTTGCCAGACAATGGAAAGCCATCGGCGCAATTAGTATTGGTAACTCAACAGCTCGACCCAAAATAGTAGTATTTAAATCACGTTTGCTGACATCTACTAACATCTTAGGGCGGAGTTTCCACCGTTCAAATGCGGCTCGGTTATCTCGCAGCGTAATCTCATCCCACGCACCACTAGCGTAATAGTCCAGCGCCATACTTGATAGCTGCTGGCTAGATAGCGCTTCATACTCAAAAAGATTAATCGGTTTATCAGGGATATTCATTAGAGAATTTTACTTGCTCCCCCCATTTTTTAGATCAATTAAATCAACAGACTTGCTCTTCGTTAGTACTTTGAATTTATTTACTTTATTTTTAGGCTTAATTTTGTTACTTTTGTAATTACATATTTTTTCATAATGTGTTACAATTCACAAAAATTTCTATAATATAATTTAACTTGAATTTATTTCAATTCAAGTTGCTGGTTTTACAGGAGTGCAGCTACTTATGGCAAGTCAAAAAGTACTAATTGTCGATGACGGTAAAACCATTCGGATGCAAGTTAAGGAAATGCTACCGAAGGGTTCATTTGAGGTTATAGAAGCACAAGACGGTGTAGAAGGGTTTGAGTTAATGCGTAAAGAGCGCCCCAACCTCATTTTATTAGACTTTTTTATGCCTAAGATGAATGGTTGGGAAGTCATAGAAAGAATGCAAGCTCATAAAGAATTACAGGCTATTCCTTTAGTAGTAATGTCTGGTCGTAAAGACGAAGTAACAGCGAAAATTCCCAAGTTATTTGAATTATTTGAATTTATTGAGAAACCATTTGATCAGAAAGCTTTAATAGTAGCAATGAAATCGGCAATGGCAAAAGCCAAAACCCGACAGACACAAGCAAATAATGGTGCAAAAGTTGCAGCGAGCGTTGCCGATAAATCTGTTGCTGGTTCAGATGATATTCAACAATTAAAATTACAAGTAAAAACTTTAGTTGAAAGAAATGCTAAAATGCAAGCTGAAATAGAAGCAGTGAAAAAACAAATGTCTCAAATAATGGCATTTGTCAAGCAGAAAGTTAAATGATTTTACTGAAGCTAAATTAAATTTAACTCGTAAAATTTACAATCCGCAAAAATATCATAAAAAAGTTAATCTTCCTCTGATTCCAAAAAGGTTTCAGCCGCTTGAGATTGTTGCCAAGCAAGATTTGCTTCCTTAATTTTTTCAAATAGAGATAAACGGGATAAAGAGCGTTTTTGGATTAATTTATCAATCTGGTATTTAGATTTGATAGCCTCGCGTACTTCTACAGGAGTAACTTCTTCAGACCAGGTAAAATCAGCAGTAGATACAATTGGTAGTCTTGAACCTAACTTTTCAACAGGCATATCAGAAATCCTGTATAGTAAATATTCCCGTTTTCTTCTAATTTGCTCGGCTCGATTTTCTATTTCTGCTAAAACACCAGCAAACTGGCTAGGATGATGAGTAGAAATAGCTACCATAACTTCGACATCATTTAGCGGAATCCCCAAAACATTTGCTTTATCGAGTAACTCTGGGGGAATATGTGTAAGTTCAGGAGGATTGATAGCTGCTAACATTTCAGCTAAAGCTTGCTGCAAAATTTCTCTAGATTGATAAACCGTCTGATTACTAGCTTCATCAGGGGGAGTTGTTTGAATCAAATACTGCATACGGTTAGCAGCATTTTGTAATAAATCTATTGCAACTTGAAGGCGTTCGTAATTCATCTTGATGGTTCTAAGAGCGAATTGTTAAACAGTTATTAACAAAAATTATTGTTGAGTATGGTGTGCGATCGCAACACCTGATATCAGTTTACAACTTGGTATTCTGCATTTTTGCTATGTTAGTTTTACGAGCAACAAACAAGTTATTTATGCGTAAATTCTTAACAGCAATAATAGGTATAACCACTTTAATTAGTTTAGGCACTACCGCAGCAATATTGGCAGGCACTACGCCAGGTGTAGCAGAAATTAAAATTGCTCAACAACCTAACTGTAAAAACCCTCAAACGCAAGTAGACATGAACATTTGTGAAGAGTTGCGTTACCAAAAAAATGATAAAAAACTTAACCAAACTTATCAAAAGCTACTACCTAAGTATTCCGGCTCCCAACGCCAAAAATTAATTGCTGCACAACTAGCATGGATTAAATTTAGAGACCTTAGCTGTAGTTTTGAAGAAAGCCAAGTTGAGGGAGGAACTATGGCTCCAATGATTTACAGTGGTTGTCTTGCAGAGTTGACTAAACAGCGTACAACGCAATTAGAGCAATATTTGAAAGAAGGTTTCTAAAGCAGTGAAAAATATTTGCGGTAAAAAATATCTTTAATTTTTCGGATAAGCTTTTACCAGAGATAAAATTATCAACCCCTTAAAGGCTGATTATATTCCTCGGCTGCGGTAGTCTAGATCGAGTGACCCTATTCGCAACTTTTCACGCGATCGCTCTATGTCCTCCACAGTTACCAGTCCTACTCGTACAATTCGCATCGGTTCTCGTAAAAGCCAACTTGCCCTAGTTCAGACTTATTGGGTACAAGAACAACTCCAAAAGCACTTTCCAGATCGTACCTTTGAAGTCCACACCATGAGTACTCAAGGGGACAAAATTCTTGATGTTCCCCTAGCCAAAATTGGGGATAAAGGATTATTCACCAAAGAACTTGAACAGGGAATGCTCGATAACGATACAGACTTAGCTGTGCATTCTCTCAAAGATCTGCCCACCCGCTTACCATCTGGTTTAATTTTAGGGTGCGTAACTGAACGGGAAAATCCCGCAGATGCTCTCGTAGTTCACGAAAAGCACAAAGACAAGCAACTTGAAACCCTGCCAGCAGGTGCAGTAGTAGGTACATCTTCCCTACGCAGACTTGCTCAACTACGCCACCACTTCCCACACCTGACATTTAAAGACGTGCGGGGTAACTTAAATACCCGACTAGCCAAATTAGATGCTGGTGAATACGATGCGATTATATTGGCAGTCGCAGGTTTAAATCGACTAGGAATGAGCGATCGCGTTCATCAAGTTATCCCCCCTGAAGTCTCCCTTCACGCCGTCGGACAAGGCGCTTTAGGCATCGAATGTCGCGCCGACGACACCGAAGTTCTAGAAATACTCAAAAAAGTCTTAGAACACACTCCCACAGCCCAACGTTGCTATGCTGAACGTGCCTTTTTGCGCGAACTCGAAGGAGGTTGCCAAGTACCCATAGGCGTTAACACCACCATAGAAGGCGATACCCTTACCTTAACGGGTTTAGTTGCCAGCCTTGATGGTCAGCGCTTAATCAAAGATACGATTACTGGTGCTACTGCTGATGCAGAACAGATAGGCATTGACCTCGCCCAGCGTTTGCGCGAACAAGGCGCAAAAGAAATCCTAGAGGAGATTTTCATTCAAGTTAATCGCTCAGGTGGATTAAAAGAAGTTTTGCAAGAACAAGAATAGATAGCTATCAGCCGTCAGCGTTCAGCCGTCAGCTTTTTTTTACATATCAGCGTAATTCTTCATTAAATCGCTGATAGCTGATAGCTGACAGCTAAAAGCTAATCGCTAATCGCTATCAATGCTCGGTATGATTTAACCAATCATTAAACGGAACGCACCCACTAAATATGCGGATTCTCTTTGTTGCAGCAGAGGCAGCGCCAATAGCTAAAGTTGGCGGTATGGGTGATGTCGTTGGGGCATTACCAAAATTTTTAAGACGCATGGGGCATGATGTAAGGATTTTCATGCCTTATTACGGCTTCTTGCCCGACAAAATGGATATTCCCAAAGACCCAAGCTGGCGGGGTTATGCCATGTTTCAGGATTTTACCGTACATGAAAGTGTGCTACCTGGAACTGATGTACCCCTATACTTATTTGGTCATCCGGCGTTTTCCACTCGTCGGGTTTATGGTGGGGAAGATGAAGAATGGCGCTTCACTTTATTTGCCAATGGCGCAGCCGAGTTCTGCTGGAACTACTGGAAGCCAGAAATTGTCCACTGCCACGATTGGCATACTGGGATGTTGCCAGTGTGGATGAACCAAGACCCAGATATTACTAGCGTCTTCACAATTCACAACCTAGCTTACCAAGGGCCTTGGCGTTGGTATTTAGATAAAATTACTTGGTGTCCTTGGTATATGCAGGGTCACAATACAATGGCTGCTGCTGTGCAATTTGCTGACCGAGTAAATACTGTTTCTCCCACATACGCTAGGCAGATTCAAACAGCTACTTATGGGGAAACTCTAGAAGGTTTGTTATCCTTCATCAGTGGCAAGTTATCCGGTATCGTTAACGGTATTGATACAGAACTATATGACCCAGCCAAGGATAAATACATCGCTCAGACTTTTACTGCCGATACATTAGATAAGCGTCGCGCTAATAAAATTGCCCTGCAAGAAGAAGTAGGTTTAGAAGTTAACGCCAATGCCTTTTTAATTGGCATTGTAAGTAGGTTAGTAGAACAAAAAGGTATTGACTTAGTTCTACAAATTTTAGAACGCTACTTGGCGTACACAGATGCTCAGGTTGTGATCTTGGGAACAGGCGATCGCTTCTACGAAACCCAATTGTGGCAACTAGCCTCCCGCTACCCTGGCCGCGTCGCCACCTACTTACTCTATAACGATGCCCTCTCTCGCCGCATCTACGCCGGATCAGATGCCTTCCTGATGCCTAGCCGCTTTGAGCCTTGCGGTATTAGCCAAATGTTAGCTATGCGTTACGGCTGTGTACCAATTGTGCGTCGTACTGGTGGTTTAGTTGATACAGTCTCCCACCATGACCCGATGAATCATGCTGGTACTGGCTACTCTTTCGACCGTTATGAACCTCTAGATCTATATACCTGTATGGTACGAGCTTGGGAAGGTTTCCGTTATAAAGATAGATGGCAAGAATTACAACAACGGGGTATGCAGATGGACTTTAGTTGGGATAAATCTGCTAAAGAGTATGTTAAGTTGTACAACTCCATCTATGGCATTACAGAAGAACCAACGTCTATACCAGAACCAGAATTAGCTTCTGTAGGGCAATAGTAGTCAGTACTTACGCCTTCTCCTTGTGGAATTAGCAATAGACATCTCCTTTCCATGAATGTAGAGACGTTGTATACAACGTCTCTACATTGGTTCTTGTCTCATTTAAAAAAATGCCTGATAAGTAGCTTGGTAACAATCAAATTAAGATGAAAACTGGTTATTGATAATTGTTTACCTTTTTGATGTTTAAGGTTTAGGCGTTGTCGGAATAACTCTCACCGAAGGAGTTGTCGGGTTATTTAAAGTTGGCAACGCTTGCTGTATACGTTGCTCCATCTGTTGACGAGTTACAGCATTAGCCTCAACTTTTTGAATACTGCTTTGCACCGAAGCAATGTTGCTTTGAAGATTTTTCAGTTGAGTTGGTAAGTCTTTAGGAACTTGTTGTCTAATCACACCTATATTTTGATTGATTCCAGCAGCTTGAGCTTCTAAAGTAGTGATTCTAGTTTCTAAAGTATTAACTTGGTCAATTTGCGCTTTATAAGCGTTAAGATTTGCTAGTTGTTGTTGTAATTGTTTGTTCTCTTTACTTAAAGAAATCGTAAATCCTGTCAGTAAGCCGAGTGAAAGAACAGATAAACCAGTTAATACACCTAACCAAGCGTAAGCCCGCCGCATTGAATAGGGTAGTCTACGAAGACGTTGTAATTCGATATCCTCTGAACTGACGAAAGGAGGATCTGTAGTTACAGTGCCACCTGACGTATATCGTGGACTATGATCTGTCGTATTACCAATACGCTCATCAGGCATAAAATTTGCCTCCACAGAGAATCTTGTCCAATTTTGTCTTAATTTTTGAAAGTAATACCTCTAGCTTTTTGAAGAGTTTTAACTATTTGGCTATATTAGGACTTACGCCAAACAAGACGCGGGCAAGATGCCCGCACTACATACAACACTTTGCATCTAAAAGTAGTTCAACTCAGCAAAGTTAATTTAGACTTTTCAGCTTAAGTTTTAAAGTACTCGCAGGATGCTAGGAATACTATCTATAGCATCTTCGCTGCCAATTTCGTCTAAAGCTTTTCTGAAGTCGCCTTCACGTACATCATGTGTAACAACAACAATTTCAGCTAGATGATCTTGAAAGCCAATCTGCACAATAGATTCTAAGCTAACGTTGTGATTGCCGAAACAAGTGCCTAACTTACCAATAACACCAGGGCGATCTTTTGTCAGGAAACGAGCATAAAATCTAGTTACGACATCCTCTATTGGCGCGATCGCACTGTAATGTTGATGAGAACAACTCAATAGTGGATGTAACGTTGTCGCATTATTATTGCTCTTAAGTACAGCAGCAATATTCATAATATCCGCCACAACCGCACTAGCAGTAGCACCCGCGCCAGCCCCAGGGCCAAAAAACATTACTTGTCCTAGCGGTGAGCCTTCTACTAAAATCGCATTGTAAACACCATTAATACTGGCAAGTGGATGAGTTTTGGGTACAAATGTGGGGTTAACTCTCACTTGTAAGGCTTTGGGATTATTATCTGTTGCTGGTTGATGTAATTTAGCGATCGCCAACAATTTAATCACAAATCCTAACTTATCTGCATAAGCAATATCTGCGGCACTTACTTTGCGAATACCTTCGCAGTACACATCTTGCAGCTTAATTCTGCCCCCAAAAGCTAAAGAAGCCAAAATTGCTATTTTATCCCCAGCATCCAAACCATCAACATCTGCTGTCGGATCGGCTTCAGCATAACCAAGCTTCTGAGCATCTGCCAGAATATCACCAAATTCTCCCTTCTCGGTTTGCATCCGCGTCAGGATGTAATTAGTAGTGCCGTTAACAATACCAGTAACAGCATGAATGCGGTTGACACCCAAATATTGCTTCAAAGGTTGAATGATGGGAATACCACCACCAACTGCTGCTTCCAGCATCACATAAACACCCGCAGAATTAGCAGCCGTAAAAATTTCATCCCCGTAGCGGGCAATAACAGCCTTATTAGCCGTTACTACGTGCTTACGATTAGCAATAGCTTTGAGAATTAGCGATCGCGCAGGTTCCAAGCCACCCAGCACCTCTACGACAATATCAACTGCTGGATCATTAACAATTGCTTCTAAGTCTGTCGTCAACAACTTATCTGCTAATTGTACAGGTCGAGGTTTAGAGAGCGATCGTACTCCTACCTGATGAATCTCTATTTCTTGCAACAGTGGATGACGGCTTGCCCTATCTAGCAATATCTGCGCCGTACCTGCGCCAACTGTGCCTAATCCTAGTAAACCGATTTTAAAAGCCACAACCCTAAAATTATAGTTTCTCTTAATTGATTTTAGGCGTTTCTGTTGTTGCGACTCCAAAAAAAGGCTTTTGCTCAAAGCCACAAACACTAACTATTAAGGAATTAGGAAATAATTGTAGTTTTTGATTGTATAATTGTACTACTTGGTTATAGCGTAGACTCTCTAAAATAATGCTATACCCACTACTTGCCAACTTGAAGCGCAAGTTCGTTAATTGCTCTTGGGATTTTAGTTGAGGATTTTTCAATAAATAACCTTGAAATTTATCAATCGCCTGAGATACTTGTTTGATTGCCACAATTTTGGCTGATGGAGTATCAGCATCTAAATAAGATGCACGCGATCTATTCAACAAATTGATCAATTCTTTCTGTTGAGCGTCAGATTGCAAAGTTTTAATTGCTTGCGGAATAATCTCAACACGTTGCTGCAACTTGTTTTCTACTCTTGTCCAGGCGGAATCTACTTTTTGGGCAGATCTAGTCAGATAGTTCTCAGTCACAATTCCCCAACTTGCTACCGCTAAAACAACACTTGCTAAAGCAATCGTCATTTTTTTGCAGTGTGCTTCTACTTGTCTTTGTTGAGCTTGAATTTTTTCTAATACTTCCTCTATGAAGTATGGTGGAACTTGTACTTCTGTTCCTGCATTTAACCAATCACCTATAGAAGGGTTCTGACTTTTCCCGGTGTAAAGACGAGCAGCTAAGGCAATTATTTCCGGAGTAACTTTTGCCGTACTTTGATGTTCTAAGTTGATCATGGTCATGCCCAAACAAAACTCAACCAATAGAGATATATATTTAATTACATGAGTGGCTGAACCAATCCGGATGAATTTATTTTTGAATTTTGATAATTAAGTTGCTGAGAATTAACTCAACAAAATAAAAAATCCAATATATCGATACCAACTACTGATATTTCAACTATATATATTTATAGATATACGGCAATTTAGGGTCTCTACTAATTTATTTATAATATAAATTTATGTAGCCGATATGAGGTGTTTCACCCCCACGCTCACCGCTACCTGAAACCTATAGAGGTAAAATATATCTAGGTTTATATATATAAACGTTCTTATTTCATACTAATTATTTTTAACCTTAACCTAAAAATCACAATATATAGCAATCATATTTAAATCAAATAGAAAAAAAATATTATTATTCGCATAGTGTACGCTATATTCCTATTCCAGCCCAGCACAAAGAAAAAATAAATTCAAAAATAAACATTACGGCTATAACTACCATTTTTGTAAAGAATTAAATGGCATTTTTATAAGCTTTGAGGATTTGGTTAACCAAAACAGTGACTCAACCTTAAAACTCTAGTTTCTCTTAATTGATTTTAGGCGTTTATGTTGTTTCTGCTTTCTCTAAAGCCTTCGGCTGACATCCAGAAAAACTACCTATGGGTAAGTTAGCAAACAGTTGCAATTTTTATTTAACATTTATTAACAAACGTCATAGGCATAGAAAAATAAAAAATAAGAAAGTTTGAAATATTATTTATAGATTAATTTATTCTAGGTACTTCTTTTGTTTCGGCTTGAAACAATGGCTTCGACTCAAATCCAAAAATATTAGCCACAACAAAGTTGGGAAACACTTTAATTTTTTGATTATAGGTTTGAATTGCTTGGTTATAACGCATTCTCTCTACAGCAATCCGATTTTCAGTACCAGCCAACTCATATTGTAGATTAGTATATGCCTGAGAAGATTGTAGCTGGGGATTGTTAACCACGTAGTTTTGAAATTGGTTAATAGCTTGGGAAACTTGAGTACTTGCTACCGCTTTTTCCTCTGGTGTATCTGCTTGTAAATAGGAGGTGCGCGATCGCGTCAGTAAAGCAGCTAACTCACGTTCCTGTTTCGCAGAAGCTTCAGTTACTCTTACCAAATTAGGAATTAAATCAGCACGACGTTGAAATTGGTTTTCTACCTGCGCCCAAGCTGAATCTACCTTTTGAGAAGCACTAGCAAGAGAATTATAAGTCCAAATGCCCCATCCGCCCACTACAACACCTACACTAGCTAAAATAATTATTAACTTTTTACGTCGTTCTTGCGCTTGTTGCCGTTTTATTTGAATTTCTTGATACGCTTGCTGAATAAACTCAGGTGGAATCTGTGCCTCTGCACCTGCCTCCATTAATTCCTGTAGAGAATATTCTTGACTTTTCTCAGCATAAAGGCGGGAAGCAACGGCAAACACTTCCGGTGTCATCTCTTGGGAAATGCGAGTATTTAAATCACTCATAATCTTGCGTAATTAACTAAACAGACTGTATATAATTCACTAGCTACTTCGCTAATATCGAAATCAGGAATTACTAACACTATTACTGGGAATTTGAGCAATATAAAATTTAATCAACTAGGCATAAATAAAGGCGAAGTGGTTTTTCTAACTCAACAATCACGAGCCGCCAATTTCCTTAAGAAAAGATGTAGTTTTTCCTTTTCTGGAAAATCCTTGTGGAAAATTGAAGTCATACACACCTAACCTTTAAAAACAAAATCGTACCTCTAACTCTAGTTATTGGGGAAACGAAAATTGCTTAACTTCAGGTTAGCTCAATTTGCTCACTTCTCCTTAGTAGATGTATCTATGCTATCTATAGCATTTATTTCTCAAAAAACTGTTACTACCAGCTTGTTAACGTTAGGTGTGATCAGTTTCCCAATAGCTAGTTTGGCTGTAAATGTGGAAGCAGTACCCAACCCCCGCAAGGTAAATAGCGGTTGGGTAACAGATATGGCAAATATTCTTAACCAGTCAACAGAATCAGAAATAAATCAGCTAGTTTCACAACTAGAGGCTAAAAATGGTGCTGAAATTGCTGTTGTGACTGTATCAGATACTAAGCCATCAGCTACACCAAAGCAGTTTGCTACAAGCTTGTTTAATCGTTGGGGTATTGGTAAAAAAGGCGAAGATAACGGCGTACTGATTTTAATTTCTAAAGGAGAGCGACGAGTAGAAATTGAAACTGGATACGGCGTTGAAGCAATTTTACCAGATGCTAAAGTTGGCAATATTATCCGACAAGAAATTACACCACACTTTAAGCAAGCTGACTATGATGGCGGCACACTCGCTGGCACAAAAGCCTTAGTTGAGACTTTGAGCAACGAGCAAATATCTGCTAATGTCGTAGCCGAGCAACCAGCCAAAAACTCTGCTGTACCTTGGTTATATGGGTTGGGTGGCGGATTAGGATTAGCAGTAGGAACAGGCTTTTATCTCAAAAACCGTCGTAGATTTATTCCACCAGAAGGAAAATCGCGCAAACATGGATCTGGTAGTGGCGATCGCCCCATGTATTGCCAACAATGCCGCAACCCGATGGAAAAACTCGATTCAACAGCAATTCAGCCTTATCTCAGCCAACCCGAACAAGTAGCACAACAACTGGGAAGCATTTCATTTGAAGGTTGGCAATGTTCCCATTGTCTTCCTCAACTAACAGGAACAAAAATTCATATTCGCACCTATATTCTCAATTCAGATAGATATACAACTTGCCCTACCTGTCAAGAACTCACAGCAGAAAGCACACAAGAAGTTTTGCAACACGCTACAGAATATAGCGAAGGCAGACGGCAGACTTACAATCATTGCCATTGCTGCGGTTATGAGTCAGTGCAAGAAGAAATAATCCCGCGTATAGTCCGAACTACTACCATTTCCAGCAGTTCCAGTAGTAGTTATAGTAGCGGTAGTGGCGGTAGTAGCGGTGGCGGTGGCGCTGGTGACAGTTGGTAAAAAAAAATTAGGCAGACTTCCTTGCCTGCCAATGACCGCCTCTTATACACACAACAGAATCTACAATTCTGTTGTTATTTACCTGTAACCTTTTCTAGTGCTTTTTCGATTTTGTCTTCAACTGACGTACCTGTAGAATTTTCTGGGCGTTTCATCTTATCAATATCAGAGTCGCCTTGAATTTCATTGAGACCCTTATTAGCTTCTATTTGTGTTTCTTTGAGGGTATAAGGGTTTTCCATTACAGCTTCTTGTGATTTCCGCTCAATATCCAACAAGTTAGCTTCTCCACTTCTAGGATGACTTGCGTTAGCACTATAAGCAGGCGCAGCAGCAGTAAACAATAGGAAAGCACAAACACAAGCAGCCACAACTACACGCAATGGGCGTATTAAAGCAGATAAATTCAAACGGATAGATTTCATAAACAGTTTCTCCTAATTTTCTTTAGTGGGTGATTCATAGTCGCTAATCAGCTAAAAAACAGCGAACTTTTGAACTACCTTCTTTATTTGCTCAAATTTGGGAGATTTCGGCATCTATAGCGAGATAGATCTACTCAGAGCTTTGTAAAGAGCAATTCATGTCAATAATCAGATTAAATGCCCAATAAGAACTCAACCTTTGGAGTTAGGGGGTCTTGAACAATCCCAACCCCTTTGAACCCCCATCTTTGAATCAGACCTTTTAGCTGGTTTCCAGTGATAGACTCTACAGCAAAGCGTCCAGCTAAGTCAGCACCATGAGTATTTAGATAGCTGAGAGCATCAAAATCTTCACGAAACATCAATAGGTAAGTAGACTCAGCTTGGCGAGGATTAGGTTTAGCGACTAAATACTTACCATCAACTCGCGATCGCAACAAATAGTAAACTTCGGATAACATGGTTTTTTGGTCATTGGCGACTGGTAGTTGATAATTGTTAATTATTAATTGATTCTTACCTACCTAATTCGTAAGTTTTGATTTATTTAAGATCTTCCAAACGAATTCGAGGATCAACAGCTTTTAGTAGTAAATCTGCCAACAAGTTGCCCAAAATTAGCATGACAGCACCCATCATCAAACTTGCCATAACTAAATAAAGGTCTTGAGCAGTTACAGCTTGCAAAATTAAACGTCCCAAACCAGGCCAATTAAAGAAAAATTCCGCAATAAAAGCACCACTCAGTAAGCTAGCAAACTCAAAACCAAGTAACGTCACTAGAGGGTTAATTGCATTACGCAAAGCGTGAACATAAATCACCCGATTTTCTGGTAGTCCTTTCGCACGGGCAGTTTGAATGTAGTCTTGGCGTAGTACATCTAACAATTCACCTCTCGTAATTCGCTGTAACCCAGCGAAGCTAGTGATACTCAGAGCAATTGTCGGTAATATCATGTGCCAGCCGATATCTAACACTTTACCTAAAGGAGATAAGTCAGCATAATTGATGCTCGTCATACCACCCACAGGAAAGAAAGGCGAAGTAAATTGGGCAAAGATTAACAAAACTAAAGCAGTGATAAAACTCGGAAAACCTTGACCGATGTAACTAATGACTCGCAATACTCGGTCAGCCATGCGATTTTGGTTAACAGCGCCAATAATACCCAAAGGAATAGCAATACCCCAAGTAAAAATAATAGATGCGATCGCCAACAGCAAAGTTGCTGGTATTCGCTCCCATAATAAAGAAGCTACAGGGCGAAAATAAACAAAACTTGTGCCAAAATCAGCCTTAGTAATTACCCGCACCAACCAACGCCAATATTGCTCAAATGCTGGCTTATCCAGCGCAAATTGCCTCCTCAATTCCTCAATTCGTTCAGGAGAAATTTTGGGATTTTGCCTCAAAGTATCGAGATAATCCCCTGGAGCGAGTTTAATAATCGCAAAACTCAACGCTGAGGCTAAGAATAGCGTTAACAGCGCCTGCAACAACCGCTTAACTACATAAAGAAAAGTTTCATTAGTAAACAATCCTTGTAGCCAATTAGTAATTTTATCTGCAACATCAACCTGGGAAGAAATTTTAGTAGAAGCCATAAGTAGCACCGGAGGAAATAAACTTACATCAAGGTTGGTGATAGGTCAATTGTCAATTTTATTGATAATTGTTAATTGATTTAGAGGTTACTGGTTAACCGCAAGTTTTGGGGTTTTACCAGCCACCCCCAATCTCAGATCTAAAATCTAAAATTGAAATAGCGTCTTAATCGGAATATCTGGTAATAGTTTACGCCCACTCAAATCTATTAGCTCAATAATGAAGCCAAAGCCCACCAGTTCACAGCCAATTTGCTGCACTAACTTGGCTGTAGCAGCAGCAGTCCCACCTGTGGCGATTAGATCATCCACAATCAAAACGCGACTACCTGGACGCAAAGCATCTTGATGCATCTCTAGTTTATCCATACCGTACTCCAGTTCATACTCAACAGTATGTACAGCAGCAGGCAGTTTCCCTGGTTTACGTACAGGAATAAACCCTGCTCCCAATTTATAAGCTAGAGGCGCACCAAAAATAAAACCGCGTGACTCCATACCGACGACGTAATCTGGATCAAAAGCAGTACAATTCTCGGTTAAGGTATCAATGGTATAACGTAGTCCTTCTGGGTCGCGTAGCAGTGTGGTAATGTCTCGAAACAAAATTCCTGGTTTGGGAAAGTCGGGAATCTCGCGGATCAGAGATTTTACATCCATGAGCAACTAATTTAATGATTGGAGGTTTTTGGCATCTGTAGCATTATCCAACCGATTTTTCTACCAGTGGAGCTTGCTATTAGATACCTGGAAAATCGTACACTAGGAAGTTGGATTGTTTTTGTTTCAAAATTAATACTAAAGAACTATTTGGCTCTTGAGTAACTAAATGTCGGTAGTCTATGAATCGCACTTAGGCACAAATGCAAGGATTAAAAGTCAAAGCAATTAGCCCTCAACATTTAGCTGTCAGCTTTCTCTGGTTTCCCATGAACTTTGACAAAAAGTTTTCTAATGGAACCCTAGAAAGATTTTTGCCCTATTTTGGTGGCGATTTGACCAAGATAATCGTTAATAAGCTGAGTGCTGAAGCGCGAGTGTCAACTATTATGAGGTTGCAAGCCTTTTAAATTGGTGCTTGTAAATGTCCAGTTCCCCCACGAATGCTACTTGGAATGATTTTTTCTGTGAGCGTAATGCCATTAAACAGTCCTACTGCCCAGCCTAAACCAATGATTTTGGATAATCTGCCCAGCCCGCCGACTTCATCTAGCGTCATGCCACGTCGGGCTAAAGTGCAAATTGACCTGATTCTACTGGCAATAGAAGCCTTGGAACTGGGGGGTTCTGAACTTATGTTGGCAATGGTAAGGGATCTGCAACTTCAGGAGATCATCAAAAACAGAGTAGTATTGTGGCGTTTGCGTAGTACCAACCCTTTACGAAAAGCTCATAGTAGACGTAACTTAACTTTAGATGAAGCCAAAGCATTAGTGGTGGTTGCCTGCTATATAGCCAGACGTTTAACTGTGGTTATCCGGCAGTTTTTACTGGAATACCAACAACTTAATGAAAAACAGCTACCTGTAGAAAACAATTTTCGCTTGTCTGAGTATTTAGAAAGGTTTAGGGCTCATTTCCGTAGTCGGATGAATCCACGACGCACAACTGTATCGGATTACAGGTCAGATGAAAAATTAAATGCTTTGGCAATGTCACTGTTGAGTCAACTGCTATTTTGTACTGGAACTTCTGGAATGCAACGCTTTTGGATCAGTTTGTTTGATGGAGAGGTGGAATGACGATTAAACGTCAGTATAGTCTGCCCAACTGTACGCTAATTTTGGAAGGGTTGAGTGATGGCACATCTACGACGGGTCAGCCAGATCCCCGTCCAATCATGTCAATTGTGGTAAATGCTGAGTGCCATTTTGTAGGTCAGCGACAACCACTAACTGGAGGGAGGGACTTTCTGGAAAGTCTGGTGTCAGGGGTTAGTGCTTATGCTCAAGAATTTTTAAGTACAGTACCGCACCCAGTCGCTTCGGATCACCAGCCAGCTTTATTGCAGTTGCAGCCGTTTCCAGGTAAGAATTTGCACCGTTTAACGGTACAGCCAAATTTAGTTACAAGCAGTGTAGGAAGCGGATCTAATCTAGGGCAGACGGCTGTAGTATCTCAACCCATACATTTTGATTTAACAACAGTACAGTTATTTGATTTAGTGGAGGCGGTGGATCAATTCCTAGCTGACTCCCGTACCCTACCAGATTTAGCACTAAAGCTAAAACCAGTATCTAAGCGCGATCTAACTACTCGTGAGCCAGTTGCCAAGCGAGCAGCACCAGCCGCACTAGGGGTGACAACTTTGGCAGTGACGGCGATCGCTTTTTCTTTGATCCCTATTCCCAAAGTGGAGCCTCCCAAAGATACAGCACCAGATGCTAAGGCGCAGGCAACTCCTAGTACAACTCCAGTTTCTAGTACAACTCCAACTCCTAGCCCTACTGGAACTCCAAGTACAACTCCAACTCCTAGCCCTACTGGAACTCCAAGTTCTACTGCTGACTTGGAAGCTTTGGTTGCTTCAGTACCAGAAATTACTGAGCCAAGTCAGCTATATTTTTTACAACGGAAAATTTACAACCAAATTGATCTGCAATGGGAAAATCGACGTGAACTGAATAGAAGCCTGATCTATCGCTTAGGGGTAGGCAAAGATGGGGCAATTCTAGCTTACAAACCAGTTAATACAGCAGCAGGCGATCGCTTAAATGAAACACCGCTACAAAAGTTACTCTACACTCCCACTAATAGCGAAGGTGCGATCGCAGAACGTATAGCCTTATTCAAGGTGGTATTTACTGATAAAGGCGAGCTACAAGTTAGCCCCTGGCGAGGATATACTAGCAAACCTAGCTTAGGGCCACAAATAACCAATGCTGACCAACTAAAAAGCTTACAGCAGAAGCTAGACGAACAAATTAGACCGAAATGGCAAGGTATATCTAATGCAACTCGAAATTTGGTATATCGAGTTGCTGTGGATAAAGACGGTGTACTTTCAGACTATGAACCGCAAAATCAATCCGCCTTCGATTACCTCAAACAAACTCCTCTTCCTGAAGTACTTAAAAATAGCAACTCTAAAGTAGATATCGAGGAACCTTTAGCCCACTTTAAGCTGGTTTTAAAACCTAGCGGTGTTACGGAAATTAGCCCTTGGTAAGCAGGTCGAAATAATTAAATCTAGCCGCAGCCACAGAGGTTAGCACATTTAAACGTTCTAAAACCTTTTGGAACATTGGCTTTAAAAAAGCTGACGTGCAGACTTCTGATAGCTGACCGCTATATTACTGCACAACTTTACGCATATAGTTTCCCCACAACTGAGCGGCTTGGGCGCTGCTACCATTGGTGGGGGAATTATTGTCGTTTCCTAACCAAATACCTGTAACTAGCTGATTTTTGGGGACAAAACCAATAAACCACAAATCAACGTTGCGGTCGGTTGTGCCTGTTTTACCAGCCTCCCCCAATCCTAGACTAGCACTGCGACCTGTGCCGCGCTGCACAACTCCTCTGAGCAAAGCAGTTACTGTATCGGCGACGGAACGTTGTAGCACTTGCTGACTACCTTGACTATCTTGGGTAGCGTCATAAATCAAGCGACAAGTTTTAGGTTGAGAGCGATCGCTACAGTCACTACTATCATAAATTCGCTTGATCGCACGGGGTGGGTTCCAAACGCCATGATTAGCGATCGCACCAAAAGCACCAGTCATTTCTAATACATTGGCTTCGCTTTGACCAATTACCAAACCAGGAATAGGATTTAGGGGAGACTTCACTCCTAGCCGTTGTGCCGTCTGCACTACTTTTCCTAACCCTACGTCCTGTGCTATCCGCAAAGCAATGACGTTTTCTGAAAGCGCCATGCCTGTGTACATATCCGCACTACCACTAGCTCCATGTTCACAGCCACGATATCTAAAGCCTTGCCAATTTAGCGGGGCGCAGGAATAAGACTTTCCCGGCGATATTCCCTGCTCAATAGCGGCCGTGTAACTAAATAACTTAAAAGTCGATCCTGGCTGGCGTTGGGCTCCTGTAACCCGATTAAACTGGCTTTGTTGGTAGTTTGTCCCCCCGACCATCGCCCGAATTAAACCAGTGCTAGAGTCTAAGGTAACCATCGCTCCTTGAGAAAATCTATTAGCACTGCCCACAGTACTAACGTGGTTGCGGAGACTCGTTTCGGCTTGCTGTTGCATCTGCAAATCAACGCCTGTTTCAATTAGGAAATTACCTTCTCTGGCTACTTCATCTCCCAATATTTGCCGTAGTTCCTCAAACACATATCCATATAAATAGGGTGCTTTCGTGTTTTTGCTAGGTTCGCAAGCTTTGGTGTTGACTTCAAGACGCGATCGCCTCGCCTCTCTTGCCTCATTCTGACTAATTGCCCCTACAGATACCATCCGACCCAGCACCAAATTACGACGTTTCAGTGCCGTTTCATAACTTTGGCAAGGATTGAAAGCATTAGGCGCTGGCAAAATCCCCACTAATGTCGCTGCTTCCGAAAGAGTGAGGTCGTGAGCGGACTTGCCAAAGTAATGTCGTGACGCATCTTCAAACCCAGAGGTATCTGAACCCAAAAACACACGATTTAAGTAAGTTAGCAGAATTCTGTCTTTGCTATAAAAAGCTTCTAACTTCAGAGAAACTACCGCTTCTCGCACTTTTCTACCGATAGAATCTTGGGTTCCAACATACTTACGAAACAAACTACGCGCCACCTGCTGTGTGATCGAACTACCACCTTGGCGCACTTCACCTTTTTTGGTGTTTATTAGTATTGCCCTTAAAGTTCCAATGGGATCAACACCCAAATGCCAGTAGTAGCGAGCATCTTCTGATGCCATTACCGCTTTCGGGAGGTAGGGCGAAAAATCTGATAATCGCTGCATATCAATATGAGCCTCACTACGGGGCGGACGTAGCGGCGTTTCTAGTTCACTAGAGTAAACAACTACTGGGCCTGTAGCATCTGGTAAAGGTCGCACCGCAACTTTAGAGGACTCAATACCAATTACCAATGCAAACAGCCCTGTTACTCCGCCTAGTCCATAAAGGCTGTAGCGAATAGCTTGGATATACCACGGAGGCGGATAATGGTACTGAACCCGAACAGCTTGAGCTAATTCTGGTGGCCCCAGGTTAAGCACATCACCATGCCGCAAGGGTAAAGAATTGATCCTACGTCTACCCAGATAAATCCCATTTGTAGAATTTTCATCTTTGAGAACAAAAGATGTTGCGCCCTGCCCTTCCCTTGTTAAAGACAAATGTACTTGGCTGACAACTGGGTTACGCACTACAATATCGCAGGATTTAGAACTGCGTCCCAGAATGTAGCGATCGCCTAGCAACGGATATACTTCTGCTTTAGGCGCATCAGCTTCCTGTACCCATAATTCCGGCACTTTAGCATTAGGTTTAAGTGCCAGTTGGGAAAAATTAATTTTTGCTTGAATAGTCTGTACTGCCTGAGTCACTTGACCCAGAATAGTTTGAGGCGGACGTTGTTGCTGATGAGGAGGTGTCATGCGCTATTCACGCAAAGGTACGTAGAAATTAAAACAATAGATTATCTGAGAATTCCAGAATCTTCAACCATTGTGGCGTACTCAAGTCGATAAGTGCTACATCCTGGCAATTTTTTTGTTTTCATAATTGAAATTAACCCCAGATAAAATCCCAAATTTATCTACTTATGTAATCTTAGGCTGATCAGTTTTTATTAATAAACCAATGCGTAAAAATTTCTGATCGCTCTCCCCCCTCTCTTTTCAAGACAGGTCTATTATTTATGATTTCGTTGGTTGGATGTCGGGGTATTCTGAAAGCTGGCAATCAACAAACATATAATTCCTACGTTAATAAATACGTCTGCTAAATTAAATACTGGAAATTGAATCAGGCGGAAATCTAAAAAATCGACGACTTTACCCGATACAAAGCGATCAATACCATTACCTAATGCCCCTCCTAATATCAAGCCATAGCCGATTTGCTCCCAAATATTGAACTTTGGGCCAAATAAGGCAAATGCCATCAAGCCTAAGCTGACTGCCAAGGACAACCACCGCAACCAACTTCCACCCTGGCTAAATAAACTAAATGCTGCCCCTGTATTAGTCACGTATGTAAAGTGAAATACTCCAGGCAACACATTTAATGTTTCGCCAATTTTGAAATTTTGTACCACCCAATTTTTAGTCAACCAGTCTAAAACGAGACTAATCAACGCAGCAATCCAAAAAAAAATATTTTTAAAGTTCATAACAACCGCTTAAAGCTAATAGCAGAAGGTACAGCTAATAGCTTTTTTAGTAAAACATTAGTTTGCGTAGGGTAAAAGCAATTACTGTTACGGCGCAGACAACTACAAACTGTCCAGGCAAAGGAGAAAAAGAGTAATTCATTATACCTTGAAAAAGGGATAATTCATAATTTACTTTCCAGTTAAATAATTGAGAGACAATTAGATAGCTTAAGCCAGCGAAATGAATAGTCAACAAACCAAAAAAACAACTCAAAGCTAGAAATTCCAACTTTGGTTGTCTGCGAAAAGCGAGATAACCACAAACCCAAGCGCCAGGGATAAAACCTAGTAAGTATCCAAAGGTTGGTTGTTTGAAATACTCCAAACCACCACCTCGATCAAAGACCTGAAACCCCATTAAACCGATAACTAGATAAGCAATTTGGGATAGCGCCCCAGCATTTTTGCCGCCCAAACAGGCTACAAGTAATACTGCACCAATTTGGTAGGTAACACCCACAGAGTGAGTATGAACTCCTTGTTGACTCCAACTCCAAGGAAAATTGATGATATAGGCTTCCAGAAAGTTACCACCAATGGTGAGCAGCAAGCCAATAATTGCCCACAAAATTTCATTGGGAACAGACACATTACTAAATTTTATTAGTTTACGGCGAGAACTTCGGGGCAAGGTGCGATCGCTTTTGATTAATCAAAGCTGGGCTAATTCCGTACTGCAGTTAAAGTTGCGTTAAACCAATAGTTTAGTTAATACAAATAACTACAAAGGCGCAGAAAAATCCTTATTTGATTTCTCTGTCTGAGTATATAGCTGTTGTTGGCTTAGTGGGATATTCACCAGGAATAGGTGCTTCTCCACCAGTTAGACCAAGGGATTCTAACATAGCATGATCTTGGTCTGGAGGTTGCCCTAGAGTGGTGAGGTAGTGTCCAATTAGCATGGCGTTGATGCCTGCTTTTAGTCCTAAAGATTGCAGTTCGCCCATGACAGTTTCCCGCCCCCCAGCATAACGAATGATTTGGGTTGGCAAAAGCAAGCGGAAAATAGCGATCGCTTTGAGTGCTTCAAAAGGATCTATTTTGTCAACTTCTTCTAATGGTGTCCCGCTTCTGGGATTAAGTAAGTTGAGTGGCACAGATTCTACTTCTAATTCCCGCAGCGCCAAAGCTAGATCTACCCTGTCTTCCCAACTTTCTCCCATGCCGAGAATGCCACCAGTACAAGCTTGAATTCCGGCTGATTTTAAATGCTTAATAGTTTCAACGCGATCGCGCCAACTATGAGTTGTAACTATTTCTGGAAAAAAGTTTTCCGATGCCTCTAAATTATGGTTATATCGAGTCACACCAGCATCTTTTAAAGCTTGTGCTTGTTCTGGGGTTAATTCTCCCAAAGCGCAACAAGGCTTAATATTAGTTTCGGTTGTAATCAGCCTTACTGTTTCTAGGATGCGTTCAAATTCCCCTGATTTCGGGCTGGAATATTTAGGGCCACGTCCTTGACTGACTAAACAAAATCTTTTTGCGCCAGCTAATTCGGCTGATTTGGCTTGAGTGAGAATTTCTTCACTAGACTTCAGACCATAAATCGGCGAATCTTCCGTTGGATGGTGTGCCGACTGAGCGCAGAAGCCACAGTTTTCGGAGCAGTTGCCAGATTTAACATTTATAATGCTGCACAAGTCTACAGTATTGCCACAGCAGCCTTGGCGTACCAAATCGGCAGCTTGGCAGAGTAGCAATATGTTGTCTTGACCTTCAATTTTGGTGAGTGCGATCGCTTCTTCTCTATCCAGGCGCTTCCCAGCAATAATCTGTTCAGCAAGATTTAACAGCCACGCTTGCACTGACTGTTCAGACTCACACAGGAAATCAGAGGTTGTTGGATTTACTGAAGTTGATAAGGGCGCTTGAACCACGCTTCGTCCTCTAATTGCAGTTCGCGATTTCTAATCACAGTCTCCCATGAATACG
The DNA here is from genome assembly GCA_036702875.1 of Oculatellaceae cyanobacterium. Lineage (GTDB taxonomy): Bacteria > Cyanobacteriota > Cyanobacteriia > Cyanobacteriales > PCC-9333 > Crinalium. The sequence goes on from DATNQB010000021.1 coordinate 46,190, forward strand.
CTGCAATTACTAAAAAATGAGGTAGTATAGCTAAAATTTTATTCCTGCTAAGTAGCTGTGTAGAAATCAATTTAACATTATGGGTCATGGGTCATTGGCCTAACACCATTACTTGAGGGCAGTTGAGCCTTATAACCAATTATTTATAATTTATTAACCTTTTCTTTACATTCTCTTTACACTTAACCTGTATGTTCGTATAGGCTCTCGCGTAAAAATACTCTAACTTGATAGCAATGATTTTCCGTATTAATCTGCTTAATCCATCTCGTCTAGCTACCTCAATTTCTTTGGTAGCACTGACAGTCGGTTTGGCTGCTTGTGGTGGTGGACAGGGCGGTTCGGACAATACTGCCACTAACAATAATGCTCCTAGTGCAACTCCAGGGAAACTAGACTTAGCTCAAAATGTCTCGTTAACTGGTGCTGGTGCTTCTTTTCCGGCTCCTTTGTATCTGCGTTGGTTTGGCGATTTTAATAAAAAATATCCCAAGGCTCAGATCAATTATCAGTCAGTTGGTAGCGGCGCTGGGGTAGAACAATTTACTGCTGGGACTGTAGACTTTGGAGCCAGCGATGTGGCGATGAAGGAAGAAGAAATCCAGAAAGTAAAACAGGGAGCTTTATTGCTGCCCATGACGGCTGGTAGCATTGTGTTAGCCTACAATCTCCCCAGTGTTGAAACTGGATTAAAGCTACCCAGAGCAGTTTATACTGATATCTTGCTAGGCAAAATTAAGACTTGGAACGACCCTAAAATTACTGCTGCTAACTCTGGCGTTAATTTACCTAATCTACCCATAACCGTTGTGCATCGTTCTGATGGTAGTGGCACTACAGGTGTGTTTACCCAACATCTCAGCGCCATTAGTCCGGAGTGGAAAAGCAAGGTGGGAGACGGCAAGACTGTCGATTGGCCTGTCGGTGTTGGTGCTAAAGGTAATGAAGGCGTTACCGCGCAAATCGTACAAACTCAAGGCTCAATTGGTTACATTGAATATGGTTATGCCAAGCAAAATAATGTGAAATTTGCTGCTTTGGAAAATAAAGCAGGTAGCTTTGTTCTCCCTAGCGAAGAATCGGCATCTAAAACCTTAGCCGCAGTAAAACTGCCGGAAAATCTGCGAGCATTTATTACAGACCCCGAAGGTCAAGAATCCTATCCAGTTGTGACCTACACTTGGTTACTTGCTTATAAGCAGTATCCTGATGCTGCCAAAGCAAAAGCCTTAGAAGCTATGATTGAATACGGCTTAACTGAAGGACAAAAGAATTCTTCAGAGCTAGGTTATGTACCTTTGCCCCAAAACATAGTTGCTCAAGTAGCTGCTGCTGCCGATCAAATTAGCGCCGACTATAAAATTGATGTAGGTGGTACTACTGCCACTAAATAGCAAAACCGGAAACGTTCCAATCAACTAAAGCTTGTTTTTAAATGACAACAAGTAGTGCTAAGAACGTACTTAGGTTCGCTCCCACATTGTTCAAAAGTATGTTCTTAAATTTATGACTACAGAAGCTAAGGATGCTAAACCAGCAATCCAACATACATCACAAGTAGCAAAGTCATTAGATCGAGGTTTTATTTGGGTAACTCGGCTCTTTGCACTAGGAATCGCTGCTATCTTGCTGTGGATAGCTGTGCAGGTTGCTAGTGCAGCTTTGCCCGCAATTCGTGAGTTTGGTTTCAGCTTTCTAGCTTCTAGCACTTGGAATCCCGTCAATGGGAACTACGGGGTGCTTGCTCCAGTTTATGGAACTTTGGTGAGTTCTTTTATAGCTTTGCTTTTAGCTGTACCAATTGGAGTTGGCACTGCTGTCTTACTTAGTGAGAATTTCTTACCGCCAAATGTGCGCTTAGTGCTGGTATTTTTGGTAGAACTGTTAGCAGCTATTCCCAGTGTTGTATATGGTTTGTGGGGAATTTTTGTTTTGATTCCCTTATTAAATCAACTAGGGGGATGGCTGCATAGTAATTTTGGCTGGCTACCTATTTTTAGCACCCCTCCAACAGGCCCAAGTATGTTGCCTGCTGGGTTGATTCTAACTATTATGATTTTGCCAATTATCACAGCGATCTCCCGTGATGCTTTAATTTCCGTTCCTTCTGAGCTTAGACAAGCTGCTATTGGATTGGGGGCAACTCGTTGGGAAACAATATTTCAGGTAATTATACCTGCTGCTTTTTCGGGCATTGTTAGTGCTGTGATGTTGGCGCTGGGGCGTGCGATGGGCGAAACAATGGCTGTGACGATGGTAATTGGAAATTCCAACAAGATTAGCCCTTCGCTACTAGCACCCGCTAACACGATTTCTTCGCTGCTGGCTAATCAATTTGCTGAAGCTAGTGGTATACAAGTAGCTGCACTGATGTATGCTGCTTTAATTTTGTTTATCTTGACGCTATTAGTTAATATCCTGGCTGAGTTAATTGTGATTCGTATGAGGCGGCTATAAGCTGTTGTGTTTTGCGTGTTTTCTGTTTTACGGGGAGAGGGTAGGAGTGTTTGATGAATTTTCTCTAAATTGAAATGTACAATTTCAATGCCGCTCTTGTGAGTAATTTAATCCAATTTCTAAATAATGCGTGTAATTTGTTAAATTTATGAGGCATACCAGCCAAGAGCAGAATTCTTCGGGTTTTCCAGTTGGAAGTTTGACTCGCTCTGCAAGTTCTCCCCGAACACTATTTAGTATTTTAATGACGGTATTGGCATTTATTTGTACTGCCTTGGCTATTCTGCCATTGGCGGCAGTGCTTTATTACCTAATACTCAAAGGGTTTAGCAGTTTTAGTCTCAAAATTTTTACTGAATTGCCGCCACCTCCGATGGTGGCTGGTGGTGGTTTTGGTAATGCGATCGCTGGCACAGTGATCATGGTGGGGATTGCTGCTTTGATCAGTATTCCTTTTGGCGTACTAGCAGCGATTTATATGACTGAGTTTAGTTCTGGTAAAACTTCTCGCTGGATTCGCTTTGCTACCAATGTTCTTAGTGGTGTTCCCTCAATTATTGCTGGGGTATTTGCCTATGGGATAGTGGTTGCGCTATTTAAGAGTTTCTCCGCGATCGCCGGGGGAGTTGCTCTGTCAGTGCTGATGTTACCAATTATTGTGAGAACTACTGACGAAGCTTTACAGTTAGTGCCACAAGAACTCAGACAGGCAAGTTTAGGGCTAGGAGCAAATAATTTTGAGACTGTATCACGAGTAGTTTTACCTGCGGCTTTACCTGCAATTGCTACTGGGGTGACATTATCGATCGCCCGCGCATCTGGCGAAACAGCACCTTTACTGTTTACAGCTTTGTTTTCACAGTTTTGGCCTAATAGTTTACTCGCCCCCACTCCCTCTTTAGCAGTTTTGGTGTATAATTTTGCGATTGTTCCTTTTAAAAATCAGCAGGATCTCGCTTGGGCTGCTGCTCTAATTCTGGTGCTGCTAGTGCTGATTACAAGCATTTTTGCTCGTTGGGTAACTCGTCAAAGAGTTTATTGATCTTGAATCTTCCCTTCTTGAATTTAACTACAGCAAGTTAAAATTAGGAAATAGTGAAAATGTCAAATCTTATACATCAGGTATAAGATGGATATTGTTATTAAAATCGTACATCTATCTTTGTGCAGAATTACTGAGATTTGAATTTGTCAAATTTTGCTGATCCTAAATCTACCTGGGATTGACTCTGATTGTATGTTTTAAGTGCTTTGCCAGTCTGAATGCTACCTATGTCAATTTTTAAGTTGACTTAAAAGTAGCCGCGCTTGTCTAAATTATTTCTGTGGACAAGTCAATTGAACCCAAACTAGAAAATTATTTATGTTTTTAACGGATAACTTCGCCAATCACGCTGAAACTGTTTTAAGTGCCAAAAATCTCAATGTTTACTACGGTAAGTCTCTAGCACTACGGGATGTTTGCATAGATATCCCTAAAAATAGCGTGACGGCGTTTATTGGGCCTTCTGGTTGTGGTAAGAGTACGTTGATCAGGTGCTTTAACCGTTTAAACGATCTGATTAGTAGTTTTCGGGCTGAAGGTAAGGTAAATTACTTCGACCAAAATCTTTATGCGCCTACCATAGATCCAGTAGAAGTGAGACGGCGGATTGGGATGGTGTTTCAAAAAGCCAACCCTTTTCCTAAATCAATATATAACAATATTGCTTTTGGCGCACGTATTAATGGTTACAAAGGCGATATGGATGAGTTGGTAGAAAAATCTCTACGACAAGCAGCATTATGGGATGAAGTTAAAGATAAACTCAAGGACAGTGGTTTAGCTTTATCTGGTGGACAACAGCAACGTTTATGTATCGCTCGTGCGATCGCCGTTCAGCCAGATGTTTTATTGATGGATGAACCATGCTCTGCTCTCGATCCGATCTCCACACTAAGAATTGAAGAATTAATTCATCAACTAAAAGAGCAGTACACGATTGTAATTGTCACGCATAATATGCAGCAAGCTTCCCGCGTGGCTGATTTAACAGCATTTTTCAATGCCGAAGTCACAGAAAAGGGACAAAGGTTTGGTTATTTGGTTGAGTGCGATCGCACAGAAATAATTTTCCAAAGCCCTAAAGAACAATCCACACAGGCGTATGTAAGCGGTCGTTTTGGTTAATTAAGGGCTTATTTGAGCATATTTAGCTAGCATAAGTGCGATCCGCTTTTTTGCCACCAACCCTAGACAATTGGTGGCTAGTTTTTTTTATAACTGAGCGACAATAGATCAATTTTTTGATCCGTATACCATCAATCCAAGCTAGGATTAACTTTAATTTTGAATTTTTGTGTCATTAAAAAAGAAAAATGCTTATGAAGCGCTACTTTTCACGCCTGATTGCCCTAGTTTTAGTGGCGGTAATTGGCTTAATGGGCTGTTCTAGCAATTCTAAGGTGATGACTGGAGATTATCGCCAAGATACCTTAGCTTTATTGCAAAGTATGAGAGCAGCGATTGAATTGCCAGAGGGTGCAGCAGATCAAGCGGCTGCACAGGCTCAAGCGCGTCAAGATATCAATGATTTTGCCTCTCGTTACCGTCGAGATAGCTCTGTAAGTAAGCTGAGTTCTTTTACTACAATCAGAACAGCTTTGAATTCTTTGGCTACTCAATATACTTCCTATCCCAATCGTCCTTTGCCACAAAAGCTCAAGGATCGTTTAGAGCAAGAGTTTGAGCAAATAGAAGCTGCTCTTAAAAGAGGAACTTAATCGCAAAGGTTGCTAAGATTAATTCTTGAATTGAGCGCAAATTTTAGGGGTTTGATTAATCAAACCCTTATTTGATAGTTAATCACCTTTTACAAAAAATATTATTTAGAGGTTAAGTTAACGGGAACATTTACTCCCCAAAAAGCAATCAGATAAACAATCTTGTTTCACAAATAATGTAATGGGTAAAAGGTAAAAAAACTATAAATTAAATTGTAAGATTGACGCTAGTAAAACCAGCAATAAAAATAGTTGCGGTGTTTTTATTTCTAGAGATAGTTGAAGATGGTCATCCTTTCACTAGAGTATATTCACTCAAGTTGGTGTTAAATAATCGGATGCTGGAACAGTTTAATGGTACTAATAACCTTTATAAGAGTTATTTATTGATGTCTACGCCTAGATCAAAAAGTTTGACTAAACGGCTATTTATGGAACTATCCCTCAAGATTTTACCTTCACCCCAACGTTTAAATCGCAGTTTAGTAGCCGCGCTATTGACAAGTAGTATGTTGACGACTTGCTGGTTTCCTAAACCTGCCTCAGCACAAACAACTACATATTGCCGATTTACTCAACAGGAGATTTCGGAAAAAGAAAACTTACTTCAGGTAGCGTTAAAAGGCAACCAAGATACTCAAAAACGCTATAAAGCCCTTTTAAAGCAACACGCCGAGTACTTGCGCCAGTGCCGCAGTCAAAATTGGCCTAATGACCAGGCTACTTGGCTGCGGCTTTATCCATGTGATAGCCGCCCTGGTGCGATGGATAAGTTGCTCGATCGCATTGTTAATATGGGTTACAACAAAGTTTATGTAGAAGTTTTTGGTGATAGCCAAGTTCTGCTGCCCGCCGCAGACAACCCTACCCCTTGGCCTTCTGTTGTTCGCGCTCCTGGTAGTGAAAAAGTTGATCTGTTAGCGCAAATCATCGAAAAAGGACGTGAGCGAGGTGTCAAGGTCTATGCTTGGATGTTTTCGATGAACTTTGGTTATACATACGCTCTGCGCCCAGACAAGGACTCAGTGCTTGCTCGCAATGGCAAGGGACAAAAGGCTGTGTTGTCTTTTTCAGACGGGATGCAAGTATTTATTGATCCCTACAACGTACAAGCAAAAAAAGACTACTATCAGTTGGTGCAGGCATTTGTGAAACGTCGTCCCGACGGTATTTTATTTGACTACATCAGATATCCTCGTGGTCAAGGAACTGATTCTGTAGTGACGAAGGTACAGGATTTATGGATTTATGGTAATTCTGCGCGACAAGCTTTGTACAGCCGAGCATTAAATTATAAGGGGCGAGTGCTAATTGAGAGATTTATAAATAATGGTGTCGTTACAGCAGGTGATATTCAAGCGGTTGATCAACTTTATCCCCAAGAAGGCTCACCTCTGTGGCAAGGTCGCAATCCGCCACCTAATGAAATGCTGGCAACTCCTGCACAGCGCCAACCTTTAATGCAATGGGAACTTTGGCAACTAAGTGTTGCTCATGCTGTTCAGGGAATATTAGACTTTGTGAATCTAGCAATGCAACCAGCACAGAAGCAAGGGATAAAAACAGGGACTGTGTTTTTTCCCGAAGCTAATCAGGGTGTTGGTCAAGTGGGGTATGATTCTCGACTTCAACCGTGGGAAAGATTTTCTAGTAGCATAGAATGGCATCCAATGGTTTACGCTACCTGTGGTAATAGCAATTGTATTGAGGAGCAAGTTAAGCGAGTGTTAAAACGCGCTCCTGCTGGCACAAAAGTGGAACCAGTGCTTGCTGGGATGTGGGGAAAGTCTCTGAGTAATCGTCCATCGCTAGAAGCACAGATGCAAGGTATTCGTCAAGCAACACCGCAAATTAATTCCGTGAGCCATTTTGCTTTTTCTTGGCAAGATCCCACCTTTGACCGCGATCGCAAATCTTGCCGATTATAAGTATCTGGGTGGAAATAAACTTAACATCAGGTCTGGTGATTGGTGATTGGTGATTGGTGATTGATGATTGTTAATTGTTCATTAGCTGCCTTAAGTTTGTAGTAAAACTCAGGTACGTCTACTGAAGGCGTAAATTGGTCAATTGGACGTTTTCTTACCTCCCAACGCTCCCAATCTGCTTGATAATTCAGTGGGCAACTGGCGGGTTCTTCTGCTGCTAAATCTGGAGGGCTATCAGCACTTGCTGGCTGTTTGGTAAATGAATCAACAGCTACATCATGATTAATCTCAGAAACAGGCGCTGACACTGCTTGATCAAAGGAAAAATCTAACTCCGGTTTTGATGATGTCGAATCAATATCATCAACTTGTCCGCATGGATATACAGGCTCAGGCTGCACATCTGAAATAGTGTCAATGTGATTTTCTGCTATTGATGAAACATCGGAAAATACCGCCAGATTGTTAGGAAATTTGCGACCAATAAGACGTTCAAATTCCCCATTAAAGTGAGATTTTGGCAAACCACGCCGATTCCAAGTAGCTAAAATTTGCTCTACGGAAACGGCTTTGTAGCGTCCCTGATATAACGCTTCAATTACTGCAAGACGCACCCAGCTAGATTTATAGTTATGGAGCCATGCTCGCACTAATTCCTCAGCCTGATACCCCCGCAGATCAAAGCAATATTGAACAAGCAGTGCGATCGCATAAGCAGTACTTGCATCTTGGGTTAACTGCGTCATTAGACCTCAAAGCGTCAGAACTAAGAAACAATATAGGCAGAGTTGATTGCAGGCAAGCGTCCAATACTAACTAATGCCTGATAAATCATTGCTGCTGCTTCGGCTCGTGTCGTTTCCCTGTTTGGGTTAAGTTGCCCTAAAACCGGGTAGTTGACAACTAAGCTTTTTTGTGTTGCAGCAGCCACCATAGCTCTAGCATAGCTAGGAATGGCATCACGATCTTCATAACGTTTTAAAAATTGTTCATCCCCTTGAGGTAATGACAGTGCATTCGCCAAGGAGACAATCATTTGCACTTTTAGCACATTTTGGTTGGGACGGAAGGTTTGGTCTGGAAATCCAGACATAAATCCTCCGCGATAAGCTTGTTGAATTACTGCTGATGCCCAAAAATCAGTAGCAACATCTGTAAATTGAGTAGGTGGAAGTTTAGCAGAGGGATTAAAAATTGTCACTAATAAAGATGCTAACTGAGCGCGATTGAGTTTTTCTTCAGGTTTGAACGAACCATCTGCAAACCCTCTCATAAAGTTTTGGTTAGTTAGTACCCGAATAAAATTTTCTGCCCAGTGTCCTTGGATATCTGTGAAGGTAGGGAGGGAGGGATCGGCAGTGACAATGTAAGGGGATGCGATCGCAGTTTCTTTTCCTGTTGCTACTAAAGCTTGGACAATTAGTGCCGCCACCTCACCACGAGTCATATCCCGCATTGGTTCGAGCAGATTTAGTTGGGGATAATTTACTACCAAACGTTTTTGAGTGGCGATCGCAATCCCATTAGTAGCATAGCTAGGAATTTGGGCGCGGTCTTGATAGAAAGATAGTAAATTCAAATTACCGCCAGTTAATCCTAAACCACCTGCGATCGCGGCGATCGCTTGTACCCGTGTGACATTTTGTGCTGGTCGAAATGTTTGGTCAGGAAATCCATAAATAAATCCCATTTGAGCAACCTTTTGAATAGCTTTTGCTGCCCAAAAATCGCTCTTGACATCCTTAAATGCCACAACATCTCGCTTAATTAACGGCAAATCAAAAGTATTAAAAATCATTGCCGCAAACTGCGCCCGATTAATATTAGCTTGTGGCTTAAAAGTGCCATCAGGAAAGCCATTTACTAAACCACGATTTACTAATCTTTGGATAAACAATTCCGCCCAATGACCAGCAATATCACTAAATTGAGCAGGGCCAACTAAAAAAGCACCCACTTCAGCAGCAACAAACTCTACTTGTCCTTGTACCCTAGATGGATTTAGCTGATTTCCCGCCGAAACTAACTTAACAGTTGTGGAATTTTGCAGATCGACTTGACCGTTATCTCGTAGGATATTGCCTGCGGCATCTTGACGGCTACCCAAATCTGGGTGTGCTTCCTCAGTGACAACTAAACCAGCTATAGTATTTTTCTCAATTAAATTACGGCGCAATACAGGTCGCACTTGCCGAGATAAAACAATACCCGTGCTATTAGCCGTAATTTTATTATCTGAAACTAAAGGAGCAGCTTGATCGCCAATAGCAATGGCATAACCTGTTTTTTCCAACACATTTCTGCGTACTTCCCCTTTAGCATTACGCACTAAGGAAAGACCTCTAGCAGCATTTTGGAAAAACCGATTATCAATAATTATTGGTTTAGCCGTCCCTGTCACTAAAACACCCTCACGCCCACAAGCTGTAAATGTATTATTAGCCAGGATTACAGAAGTTGATTCAATCCACACCCCGGTTCCAGTAGCAGTACGATTAGTTACCGTTACACCTCTTAATTGGGTATTCATCTCTAGTCTGAGCGTAATATTTTGGCTACCCAGAGTCGAGCTAACATATTGCCCACTACCTTCAATTACAATACTCTTGCCTAAGCTGGGTTCATTGCCTAAAACCATCACTCCAGCAGGAATAACTATGGGGAACACTTCACCCGTAGCAGTATTGTAAGTGCCAGCAGCTAATTGAATGGTTGTGCCAGAAGCCGCTAGACTAAGTGCTTTAGTGAGGCTTTTAAAAGGGGCTGTTAAGTTACCTACTCCAGTATCCTTACCTGTAGCAGCGTTGACATATAAGATCGCTTGAGCCATATAAAAGTATCAGTTTATCAATAGGACTTACGCATTTTTACCAAATATTTAGGCTTTGGGGACTGGGGACTGGTGTTGTGTGACTGAGAAAAAGCCTTAATTTATAAAGCTTTGGGGACTATTAACTTTTTCAACCTGCGTAAGTTCTAATCAAATTTAAAAGTAAAAGTTTGCTTCTAGCCTAAGCGCCTTCCTAGCAATTTATCCGTCAGACTGACCTTGTGCAACAAATACGTCACATAAGCTTCATATTTAAGTAGTATCTTGAAATCAACAAAAATAATCAGGTTTTTCAATCAGTTGGGTTTAAAATCAATACTTGGCTGATCGCTAACGCCTTGATACTTGCTTTTTTTTCGTGCATCAAAATGATTGAAGTTGAGCATTTAAGCAAAACCTACGGCTCGACCCCAGCTATTCAGGATGTTACCTTTACTGTGGCACCAGGGGAAATTTTAGGATTTCTAGGGCCTAATGGAGCGGGTAAAACTACAACTATGCGGATCTTAGCTGGGTATTTGCCAGCTACCAGTGGTACTGCACGGATCGCGGGTTACGATGTCCACGAAGATTCTATGGCTGTGCGGCGTAAAATTGGTTACCTACCAGAAAATCCGCCCTTATATCCAGAAATGACTGTGGCGGAATTCCTGAATTTTGTCGCAGGGATTAAAGGAGTGCGGAGACGCGATCGCACTAGCAAAGTTAACTCAGCTATAGAACGCTGTAATCTACTTGAAAAGCGTCATGTCTTGATTCGCAAGCTTTCTAAAGGCTTCAGACAGCGCGTAGGCATTGCTCAAGCGATAGTCCACGATCCCCCAGTGATTATTCTAGATGAACCTACCGTTGGTCTTGATCCGCGCCAAATCATCGAAGTACGACAGTTGATTAAAAGCCTTGCTTCTGACCATACAATCATCCTCTCTACCCATATCCTGCCAGAGGTCAGTATGACCTGTAGCCGTGTAACCATTATCAATAAAGGTGAGGTTGTTGCTACTAATACTCCTGACAATTTGATGGCACAATTGACTGGAGGATCTGGTTATGAAATAGAGGTAGAGGGTGAACCTATAGCGATTCAAAAAATGCTTACGGTTTTGCCTGGAGTAAGTGTGGTTGAATTAGTTCCAGCTAAAGATTTACCTGAAAATCGCTGTTTAATTCGTGTAATTACACAACCAGGAGCAGAACCTGGTCGGGATATTGCTAGTTTGATTATTGGGGCTGGGTTAGGGTTGTATGAGATGCGACGCACTTTTGCTAGTCTGGAAGATGTCTTTTTAAAGCTCACCTTAGAGGATAAAGCTGTTCAAAGCATTGAGGGAGAGTGATTTTAGTGGCAGTGTTTTCCTTTGCAGAGGAGGCAGAGGGGGAGATCGAGATCGAAGTGTTCATCGGAAGAACATTTGCATCTGATTCCGCATATACCCGATTAAGGTAGATATTTAGACATCCATAATTATTTGCGTTTGTAGTAAAAGAAGGTGGTAAAACTTATATTTTTACACTGAAAATTTAGCCAGACTTTTAGTAATATTTTACAAAAGCCAAATTAGTTTAAAATTCACAATTTAAAATCAATATGAATATCATAATTGCTAACATTTTGGCGATTTATAGAAAAGAATTGCAAGGCTATTTTGCTTCACCACTGGCTTATGTGGTAGCGGCTGTTTTTTGGCTGCTCGCTGGCTTCTTTTTTGTAGCGATTCTGCTTGGGCCAGAAGGTATTATTCAACAAGCTGCTTTGAGAGATTTACAAGGACAACAAGGTGAATTTGCACCTCCTTTAGATGTACCTTATGAATTTTTGCGAATTTTCTTAGGCGTGATGGGGTCGCTGGCTTTATTTGTGCTGCCAATTCTCTCAATGGGGTTGTATGCTGAAGAACGCAAGCGCGGAACTCTAGAACTTTTGGCAACGTCTCCTCTCACCAACTGGGCGGTAGCTGTGGGAAAACTCTTAGGAGTGCTAACGTTTTTTATCACAATGGTACTACCGTTATTGCTGTATGAAGCGATCGCATTCAGCGCAGCCAAACCATCAGTTCAACCTGCTTTACCATTACTGGCTCATTTAGGCTTGATTTTATTAGCAGCAGCAGTTTTATCTTTAGGAATGTTTATTTCTTCTGTAACTGATAGCTCAATTTTAGCGGCGTTTATGACGTTCTTTTTAGTTTTAAGTTTATGGATAATTGATTTGATTGCTAAAAGTATCGGTGGCCCAATAGGAGATGCGATCAGCCATTTATCTTTATTAAAGCATTACAACAATTTAATACAAGGTGTCTGTGATACAAGTAGTTTGATTATATTTGTTAGCTACATTGTTTTAGGCGTATTTCTCACAGCGCAGTCTATCGAAGCACTTCGTTTCCAACGCTCATAAAAAACAATGAACAATTATCAATTAACAATTAACAATGCTCATTTTTAATGTTACGTTGATTGAGACATAACTAAGTAGGTGGGCATAAATAAAATTAACGTATAATTATTTTTTCAACCACCAGTCACCAGTCCTATTCATAGTGAGTAACGTTTAATTTCAACCACATACTTACTTAAAAGTGATTGCTGATAATTGATAATTGATAGGTAATGTCTAATATGAAAACAATCGCTAAAAATCGGCAGTATTTAGAATATCTATTTTGGTTAGGGCCAATCCTGCTTATTATGGGATTGGTGGCTCAGTATGTCTCTGGTACTAGCTCGTTAATTCCCTTAGCTTTGTTGATTACGGGAATAGTAATTATAGTTTTATGGCTGTTTACAGGTAGCGCTACACGCAAGTTTTGGGGGCGTAGATCTACTCAAGTAAGTACAAATGCAATAGTTGCGACATTGGCAGTTTTGGGTATTTTAGCTTTAATTAATTTTCTGGCTGTCCGTCATGCAGTGCGTTTGGATTTAACGGAAAATCAACTGTTTACTCTCTCACCGCAGTCACAACAAGTTGCCAAGTCTTTGCAACAGCCTATAAAAGTTTGGGTGTTCGATAGTAACCAAAACCCCGCAGACCGAGAATTGTTAGAAAATTACCGTCGATCTAGTTCTCAATTTAGCTTTGATTTTGTTGATCCTGAACTGAAACCAGGAGTAGCGCAACAGTTTGGAGTTAAATCTGCTGGTGAAGTATATATTGAATCTGGGAAAAAGCGGCAGTTGGTGCAAAACTTACAGCCAGGAGATTCACTTTCTGAAGCTAAGGTGACTAATGGGATTACGCAAATTTTGAGCGATCGCCAAGCTAAAATATACTTCCTACAAGGACATGGTGAACATCCCTTAGATGCTGTACAAGGTGGAATTTCTCAAGCTATTAGTAGGCTACAAGATCAAAACTTTACGGCTCAACCACTGAATTTGGCTCAAAAATCAGCAATTCCTCCAGATGCTGCTGCTGTAGTTGTAGCAGGTGCAAAACGGGCGCTATTTCCAGGGGAAGTAAATGCTTTAAAGAATTACTTGTCAGGGGGTGGCAGTTTATTACTAATGGTAGACCCGAATACAGATCCGAAACTGGATAGCTTACTACAAGAGTGGGGGGTTAAGTTAGATTCTCGGTTAGCGGTTGATGCTTCTGGAAAAGGACGTTTAGTAGGATTAGGTGCAGCGACGGCTGTAGTTACCCAATATAGTCAGCATCCAATCACTAAAGATTTTGGTAATGACATTTCTTTTTATCCCCTATCCCGACCAATAGAATTAACTCCTGTCAAAGGAATTGAGCAAACCCCTTTGTTGATCACAGATAATCAAAGTTGGGCAGAAAGTAATTCAGAAGGGGAACAATTAGAGTTTAATGCAGATAGCGATCGCCAGGGGCCATTAACTTTAGGTGTGGCGTTAACAAAAACTAACTCTACTCCATCAGCAACTAAGCCTAATCAAAATACTGCTCAACCACGCTTGGTTGTCTTAGGTAATTCGGAATTTACTACTAACGGCTTATTTGAACAGCAACTCAATGGAGATGTTTTCCTGAATTCAGTAAGTTGGTTAAGTAAGCAGGATCAACAAATTCTTTCCATTCGTCCCAAAGAAGCCAAAAATCGTCGGATTAATCTGACTCCCCAACTAGGACAGTTATTAACTTGGACGGCTTTGTTAATTATTCCCTTAATTGGGTTTACTACAGCAGGGATAATGTGGTGGAGACGGCGGTAATAATCAGAAGTTAGAAGTCAAGAGTCAATTATGTAATTTAGAAGCAATTGTGTATAAATTCCACATCATCCGCCTGTTAATTGTTAATTGTTAATTGATTCCCTCCTGGCTTTTTATGAAATTGCAGTGGACAACTTGGATTTTAGTACTTTTAGCTTTAAGTTTGGGCGGATTTGTTTATTTTTCAGAAACGAAACCAGCGCCGCAGCAGGAAACAGCAACAATTAAGGAACGAAAAATATTTGATTTTGATAAAGATCAAATCCAATCTTTTACAATTAAAACTCCCGAACAACTGCTGAAATTTGAGCGAGTACAGCAGGCTGGAACTCCAGCTAGTAAAACTCCTTGGCAAATGAAATTTCCTGTTGATACACCAGCTAGCGATCCATCTGTAACGTTTTTAGTAAACTTGTTAGTAAATGCGAAGAGCGATCGCATATTAACTGTCGCGGCTGATGAAATTCAGCAATACGGACTAGATCAACCCCAAGCCATAGTAGAAATTAAGCTGAAAAATCAGCAAACCCATCAGCTAATTTTGGGTAAGTCTAACTTTAACAATACTTTCCTCTATGCTCAAGCAGATCCACCTGCGGACAAACCCCAACAGCGTCAGTTAGTACTATTAACTAAAGACCTTGAAAATGCTGTGCAACGACCGTTATCAGAATGGCAATCAAAGCCAGCTTCTAATGAGAAGTCTCAAACAAATAGTAAAAAATCTCCGCCTGAACAGCCAAAACTAATTATTCCCTCACCTTAACAATTATCAATTCACGGATCTTGCCTATAACTGAAGTTATGTGGTAAGTAGCTGGCTGGAAATAAACGTAACATTCAGGCGGGTCAATTGTCATTGAAAAGGTTATCTTAACTGCGAGCATAACCCATGATTCATACCCACTGAACCAATCTTGATAATTGATGTTTAATTACTCCCAGCTACTTAATTGATAATTGTTAATTGTTCATTGTTGATTGAAATAAGCTTCCATCACTTTGAGAACCATTGGTGCAGCAATCTTACCACCGCCACCATTAGCACCTTCATGTTCACCAAAAGCCACAACTACAATCTCTGGTTTATCAGCAGGTGCATAGCCACCAAACCAAACGTGAGAAGCTCTTGGCGGAGCTTCTGCTGTGCCACTTTTACCAGCCGCAGCAGGAATAGTTGGTGAATTTAAAGCTGCTCCAGTACCACCGTCTACCACTGCTCGTAGTCCTTGGCGCAATACTCGGATTGTCTGTGGTTTTAAATTTAAAGACTCTCGCCACTGTTTAGATTCTTCATCATCATGAAGTAGGTGAGGCTTAACTCGATAACCACCATTAGCAGCAACACCCAACATCACTGCTTGTTGTAGAGGTGTCGCCTGTAAAAAACCTTGACCAATGGACATATTTACCGTGTCTCCAACAGTCCAAGGCTCTCTTAAACGCTTGCGCTTCCAAGTTTCATCTGCCACTAAACCAGCAGCCTCTTCTGGTGCTAACTCTATTCCAGTTTTTTGACCAAAACCATACTTATGAGTCCAATCAATCAGCGTTTGTCCTCCAATTTCCTTACCAACTTGATAAAAGAAAGTATCGCTACTCCATTTCAGCGCACCTGCAAATCCTAGAACACCAAATCCGGCATGATTCCAGTCAGCAAACTTTCTCCCAGCAATAGTCAGCGAGGCATAGGTTTGTAGCCGTGTATTTTCAGAAAACTTGCCCGATTCTATCGCAGCAGTAGTAGTAATAATCTTAAAAGTACTGGCTGGTGGAAATCCGCGTAGAGCGCGGTTAACAAATGGATGGTCTTTTCTTTGTAGCTTTTCCCAAGTTTCAGGTGTAATCCTCTTGGAAAAGATATTAGGGTCAAAAGTTGGACGACTAGCCATTGCTAGAATAGCGCCATTTTGGGGATTCATTGCTATGATCGCGCCTTGGCGATTTCCCAAGGCTTTCTCTGCTGCCTTCTGCACATCCAAATCCAGGGTTAAGCGAACATCTGTACCTGGTTTAGACTCTTTCTGACCTAAAATTCTGACTACTTGTCCAGAACCATCGACTTCTACTTGTTGCCCACCCCATTCTCCCCGTAGTTGTTTCTCAAAAGCTGCCTCTACACCCATCTGACCCACAAAATCACCCAAGCGATAACCTTCAGAGCGACGTTTAGCTAGCTCTTCATTACTCATTTCGCCTGTGTAACCTAATACGTGAGCCGCTAAATCTCCATGGGGGTAGCTTCTGAGCGCTTCAATATCAACTTCTACCCCATCGAGGTCGTTACCATATTCTGCTAATGCCGTAATTTGTGCAGGGGTAATATTCCGAGCAAGGCGTACCCTCATACTAGGGTTATAACCAGCTTTTCCCAGAAGTTGGGTAATCTCCTCTTCCTTCATATCCAAAACTTGGGAAAGACGCTCTTTGGTTTTCTGCCAATCTGGTTGCTTGGGAGCCATTGGCCACAGAAAAACTGAGTAAGTCAAGCGATTACCCGCCAGAAGTCTGCCTTTGCGATCTAAAAGGTTGCCTCGCACAGGTAGCTTGGGAATAAGACGAATGTGGTTATCTTGTGCTAACTCACGGTTATGTTGACCCTGAATAATCTGTAGATAGGCTAGACGAGCGCCAATTCCACCAATCATTGCTAGGGTGACAATTAACATAAAGCTCAAAGGCTTGTTACTACGTCCAACATTAAGGGTAGACTTTTGACCCCTATCTGAGGAAGGCTGCACAAAGGTCATAAGTAGTTGTTAGTGTATCTATTACTGGGAAAACAGTGGGCAGGAGGAAGGTTTCTTGATTACTTATACGTACTTAGTAGATGGGTTGCTCACCGAGAGTTAAGCGATGTGAAGTAATTATTCATCCTGTAAGACATAGCATCCTACATTGCTATCATGACGGATAAAATAAACCCAAGTCCATTTAAAGACCTCTGGCTTTGCCATCTAACATTAGAAATCACTCAAAAATTATTAAATACGCCATCAGTTATGTTGGGAATAACTCAAAACTCTCTGGGGCATCTACATTGCCAAGGGTAATTATGTCTTTAACTTCTGCACAAAAACAATTGTATCCCGAAACCACTGCTGAATTAGATATTGAACTTCGTAAGGTTTTCAAAGTATTTAATGGAGAAACTGCTGTTAGGGGTGTTGACCTAGAAATTCACCGAGGTGAATTTTTTAGCATTCTTGGCCCTTCTGGCTGTGGTAAGACTACCACTCTGCGACTAATTGCGGGGTTTGATTCGCCATCAGCAGGAGAGGTGCTAATTCAAGGGCAGTCAATGAATCATGTCCCGCCCTATCGACGACCTGTAAATACGGTATTTCAAAGTTATGCTTTATTTAATCACTTGAATGTTTGGGAAAATATTGCCTTTGGGTTGAGAATTAAAAAGCTATCAGCGTCGGAAATAGATTACCGTGTCAAAGAAGCCCTGAAGCTGGTGAAAATGGAAGCATATACTCATCGGTTTCCATCCCAAATGTCAGGAGGGCAGCAACAACGTGTTGCTTTGGCGCGGGCGCTAGTTAACAGACCTACAGTTGTGTTGCTAGATGAACCTTTGGGAGCATTGGATTTGAAGCTCCGCAAAGAAATGCAGGTGGAACTTTCTAATTTACATCAAGACTTAGGGGTAACTTTTGTGATGGTTACTCACGATCAAGAGGAAGCACTCAGTCTTTCCGATCGCATTGCCGTAATGCGGGCAGGTAAAATTGAGCAAATTGGTACTCCTACGGAAATTTATGAACGTCCTCGGACTCAGTTTATTGCTGATTTCATTGGTGATACCAACTTGTTTCAAGGGCGTATAGAAGCAGCCGATGCTTCTTCACTCCAGATTGTGACTAACAATAATTTAAAGATTGTTGTTGAACCATCAGATCATAGGGATTTTAATGTTAGTAAATCTCATGAAGTCTCAGTAAGTGTACGCCCAGAGAAAATTAACTTAAGTTTGTCTGCACCAGCAATGAGTGTCAATTGTTTTGAGGGATGGCTGAAGCACGTGATGTATTTGGGGACTCACGTTCATTATGTGGTGGAATTGCATACGGGCGATCGCTTAACTGTTAGACAATTAAATACCTCTGGTAGTTTGTTTGAACCCCACATTCCCATCTATGTTTATTGGGAAGCTAAAGATTGTTTGGCTTTAAAGGATTAATGCTAGATAATGTCTAGTTTTGGATTGATAATTGCCACGTTTAACTTAACATCCTTAACTGAATACTCTTAACCTTTAGCCTTTAGAAAACTGTGCCTTCTACTGTATACAAAAAAGCCCTAATCAAGTCTACACGACGTAAATTTATCCAAACCTCAGCAGCAGCTTTATCAGGGTTTGCGCTGTCTAGTTGCGGTTGGACACTCGCTCAGGTGCGTTCAACTTCTAATAATGCTGGGCGTGGCGATAACAAGTTGCTATACATATACACTTGGGCTGGTTATACAGACGAAGATTTACTTAATCGCTTTACTAAGGATACTGGCATCAAAGTTATTGCTGATGTCTTTGATTCCAACGAAGCGATGTTAGCCAAGATTCAAGCTTCTGGAGGCGGCGACTACAGTATTATCTACCCTTCTGACTATATGGTGCGGCAGATGGTGGAGTTGAAGATGCTGACGGAATTAGACCACTCGCGTCTGGCTGGTCTTGACCAACTCTTCCCCAAATTCCAAAATCCAACTTATGATCCAGACAACCGCTACAGTGTGCCGATGACTTGGGGTACTACAGGTTTAATTTACAACACAACTAAAATAAAAGATGAACCCCAAGATTGGAACTATCTTTGGGATCAGCAGAAGCAACTTTCTCGCAAGATGACATTGCAAAATGATCTGCGGGAAGTGATGGGGGCGACGTTGAAAATGTTGGGATATAGTTACAACTCAACAGATCCACAGCAAATTAAACAAGCTTATGAAAAGTTAGCACAACTCAAACCGAGCATCGCATCTTTTACTTCTGATGCTTGGCGCAGTCAGATTTTAACTGGGGATTTGCTGGTAGCTATGTGTGTTTCTTCAGATGCTAATGATTTAGTCCCAGAAGTAAAAAACTTACAATATGTGCTGCCGCGCAGTGGTTCTTCGTTATGGACAGACACGCTGGTGATTCCCAAAACAGCACCCAATCCAGATGCAGCATATGCTTGGATGAATTATATGTTGCAACCCGAAGTAACCGCAGCAATTTGTCAAAGGTTAAGTTTTGCTACACCAAACAAAGTAGCATTTAATTTATTACCACCTGATGTACAAAATAATCCGACCTTATTTCCTCCCGAATCCTTGCTGGCAAAGTGCGAAGGTATTGCTCCTTTACCAGATAGAACTAAAGAAATTTATGAATCATACTGGACTAAATTAACCAGCAGTTAGCAATTACATTTTGTAGGAACGGGTTTAACCGATATTTTTGTAGGATATCTAGATCCAGAACCACAGCACAAAGATGAGTAAAGGGCGGGTTTAAGTGAGATTTTTGTAGGATACATAGATATAGGTGAACCCGCCCCTACTGTTTGTTAATTGTTAATTAATTATTGTGTCTACCCCAACTTCTTCTATCCCTAATCCCACGCCATCTGATGACGTTAATGAATTGCTGGTTACATCTGGCAAGGAACGTCGAGGGTTTAAATGGTTGGAACCGCTGATATTGCTTGCCCCAGGTGGCTTATGGTTGGCGTTGCTTTTAGTGCTGCCTGCTTTAGTAATTTTTGAGTTAAGTTTAGTGCCGAATATTCGTCCAGGGGATGTAGTTAATCCTAGTGGCTTGGCGAATTATAGTTTAATTTTTCAACCAATTTATTTGCAGGTATTAGGGCGATCGCTCTTTTTTGCTTTTGGTACAACAATTGTTACTCTATTATTGGGTTTCCCTGTTGCTTATTGGCTTGGTCAAATGGCTCCTAAGCAGTGGCGAAATTTATTAGTATTAGGGTTTATTTTACCCTTGTGGACTTCTTCGCTGTTACGTTCCTACGCTTGGATTACAATTTTACGCCCTACAGGTGTGCTGAATTCATTTCTTACAAGTCTACATTTACCGCCTTTAGATTTACTTAATCAAAGTACGGCTGTGTTTATTGGTATGGCTTATAGCTATCTACCTTATATGGTATTAATTCTCTACGCTTCTGTAGAAAAATTAGATCAACGTTTGTTAGAAGCATCAGCAGATTTGGGAGCAAATCCGATTCAAACTTTTTGGAAGGTAACTGTTCCCCAAACTATGCCAGGAATTGCTGCTGGATCTTTGCTAGTATTTATTAACACTTTGGGTGATTTTGTTGATCCAGAATTGCTTGGGGGTGCATCTAGTATGACGGTATCTAGATTAATTTATAACCAGTTTTTGGGAGCTACACAAAACTGGGGTTTTGGTTCCTCTTTGAGCATGATTTTAATTTTTGCAGTAAGTGTTGCGATCGCACTACTGATTAAATATGGTGATGCTACGCCTCAACGTTAACGCGATCGCATCTAATCATTAGGTGAGAATTGATGACAGTTACAGTGGATAATCAGCAGGAGGAAATACCATTAGAAATGTTGCAGTCAAAGAATAAACCTCGTCCCTCCTGGCAGGTAATTTTTACCTTGCTGATGTTCTTTTATATGTACCTGCCGATCTTGGTACTAACGTTTTATAGTTTTAATGAGTCAGCATATAGTGCTGGTTGGCAGGGATTTACTTTAAAGTGGTATCAAAAGCTGTTCAGTGATAGTCGGATTTTAACAGCACTGCAAAATAGCTTGCTAGTGGCTATTGGTGCGGTGGTTATTTCGGCAGTTTTAGGAACTTTGATGGCAGTTGGGTTAGCGCGTTATCGGTTTCCGGGCAAAACTTTGTATCGTGGTGTTTCTTATTTACCTTTAATTATTCCTGATATTGCGATCGCAGTTGCTACCCTAGTATTTTTAGCATCAGTCGGCATACCTCTAAGTATTTGGACAATTGTAGCTGCTCATGTAGTCTTTTGTATTTCCTATATTGCTTTGGTTGTTTCTTCTAGAATTAATAATATTAATCCTCACTTAGAAGAAGCAGCACTAGATTTAGGTGCTACACCTGTACAAGCTTTTATTCAAGTTTTACTTCCTGAATTGATGCCTGCCATTATCGCTGGTTGTCTATTAGCTTTTGTCTTAAGTATGGATGACTTTTTAATTGCCAGCTTTACGGCGGGTACGGGTTCAACAACATTACCGTTAGAAATTTTTAGTCGTATTCGTACTGGGGTAAAACCAGATATCAATGCTCTTAGTGTATTCTTAATGGTTTTATCAGGTTTAGTCGCTTTTATTGCTGAAATAATTCGCTATCGCGGTGAGCAAAAGCGTTCTATTTAGTAAGAAGATTGAAGTTATTTAAAGATATTAGAGTAATAAGCAAAAATCAAAAATTTAATTTTTTAATCGCAGATGAGAGCAGATAAAAAACTCAAATTGTGATCCCAAGTCATAAATCTCATGCCTTAACGGTTATGGAGGTTGCTATATGTAAAAAAACAATAAAAAAGGACTGATTGACAGCCCTTTTTATTTTCATATTTTCAGAATTTAGATCAACTTCAAATCAGGATAATAGGCGAGTAAATCATCAGTTGTGAGTGTGTCGCCTTCTGCTTGAGGAGTCCAGAGAACTTCGACAGCGAGGAGGCGATCGCTTGAAATACTACCAATTTGACGTAAAGCTTGACGCATATCGTCAGAACTGTTGATGGTTGGCAGTTGCAGATTACCATCGAACCCAACTACAAGGGTTACTAAAATGTATTCACCAGGCGCTTGTGTTACCTGAGCCAACTCTCCACCACCAGCAGGTAAAGCAGCATTGGAACTAGCTTGACGCAATTGGTTGTTGACATTAGAAAGAGTTTCTTCAGTAAACTTACTGCGTTCAGCCAAAGCTAATTGATTAAACTTAGCTTCAGCAAGTGCTAATCCAGTTTGCTGAAATTGTCCTGCTCCATAAACCCAGTATTCAGGGTGACGTAGCAAAGCTAATGCACTTTCTTGGAGTACTTGCGCCCGTCCTTCAGCAGTACTCGTATCAGCAGTACGAGCTAGATCGTTTAACTCGGTTTGCAACTCACGAGCTTGTGATAACAAACCTACTTGTACTCGTGCTACTGAAACTTGGGAATTGTTGTAACCTAAACTTTCAGTGTCATTACCACCACCAACACGGCGGAAAGTTTGTACTAAGAAGTTGGCAAGTGCAATAAAGATAAAGATACTGAATAAACCGCCAAACCCTCCACCAAAGCCAAAGAAAGGCAGGAGAAACGGAAATCCAAAACCACCACCGCCTGGGTAGTAGCCGCCACCACCTGGGTAGTAACCACCACCACCGCCTGGAGAGTAGGTACGAGGCGCACTATAACTAGGGCTTCTACTAAAAGAACCACCGCCCATTCGTCCGCCACTACGCGCGGCTAAAGCATCACCCGCAGTGCCTAGTGTTAATGCCATCACCAGAGCAAGGGCAATTAATGGTTTAAAAAATGGTTTGATATGGGAAAACAATTTATTACGCATAGATATTTTCTCGGCTTAAGCTCGATTCAACTGTAGCGATTATGACTGCTGCAAACATCTTTCGAGCGACAAGTAGATCAGATCTGGCGGCGCTGCTGTCTAGTGGTCTTAGCTAGCATCGCGCCTATCTTTAATTTATTCCTTTATATGGCGAAAAACCTAGAGCTTAAGGGCGGATTCCTGAGAGGGAAATCCGTACAGGGCAGAAGCAATTGCTCAAAGTTAGCAATTAAAGCTTTCCTCCCCCTGCTCCCCTGCATTACTTAAAATGCCTAATATCCTGTAATTGTTAATTCTAGCCGCCTCCGACAATCGTAACTATTTCTAGGCGATCGCCTTCACGCATTTCTGTTTCTGACCAAAATTGCCGATGGAGAATTTCGCCATTGTACTCAACTGCAACTAAACGAGGATTTAATCCTAATTGTTCGAGCAGTTGTGGTAGTCGAGTTGAGGGCGGACAAGTACGGGGTTCACCGTTAACTTGTAGCGTGATTTCAACATTATTGTTAGACATGAGACTGCACAACTTGAGAGTCAATACTGCGTAGGGTTTGTATGCGAGTTAGTTGGGAAAGGAAGTACTGAGTTATTAAAGTAGGTTGTTCTGCTTCCATAATTGCGCGAACAACTGCTATCCGCTCTGCACCACTTTTCAATACATCATTTAAGTTATTCATATCTATTCCCCCAATCGCAAACCAAGGAATCGGGGAATTTTGAGCCGCATATTGAACATATTCCAAACCAGCAGCAGCTTTACCAACTTTGGTAGGAGTTTCATATACTGGCCCTACGCCGATATAATCTGCACCTTCATTTATAGCTCGTTGCATCTCATCTGGATTGGTTGTGGATTTACCAATGATGCGTTGTGAACCTAATATTTGGCGTGCAAAGCCTACCGGAACGTCTTGCTGTCCAAGATGTACACCATCAGCATCTACTGCTACGGCTAAATCTACGCGATCGTTAATAATAAATAGTGCGCCGTAGTGATGGCATAACTGCCGCAGTTTATGGGCATAACTCAGCCTAATAGAATCGTCTGAGCTTTTATCCCGATACTGTAATAAAGTCAGCCCGCCTTGCAGTGCTGCTTCGATGACGTTAAACAAATTTTCTGAAGGGGAAGTCACTAAATACAGGTGCGATTGCTTCAGCAATTGATGACGACGGTAAGCCAACAAATTGCTTTCTAGCGTATAAACTCGATAGCGCATCTGCTTGACATCAGCACTCATTTGCGTACTATAGAGCTTGCCATATTCTTCTATTACCCGCAGTGCTTCTTCGACGCGACAAAGATTTGCCTGTAATAACTGCTCAATACCCGATCTTTGTTCTTCTTTGGGATGTGTGAGTTCTGTACCAGGATCGCCTGGAGTATCCCGCGCAGCACGAATTTCTGACGAATGCAAGCCAGCTAACTCTTGCCGCATTTGCTTACATTCATTGGCTAATTGACCACTGTTTAAACCAAATCTGCACCATTCTTCAATAATGCGTAAACCTTCTCTGGCGCGATCTAAATTAGCGTCTAAAATGCGGTAAACAGCAGGTTGTATAAAGTTAATATTGCTATTTTTATCGCCCATCGGTAATTACTCCATTATTACTTTATCGTATCAGGATGTATAGTCGATTACATTGAATTTTTTGTCGCTTGATGATGCTGTTTGTATCAACAGTCAAAATGAGGATAATACACCATATTTGCCCTGTTACACAGTTGTATGCGATCAAATGGAAGATGCGTTAGCCTGTAATCACGCCATGCCAATTTAGATAGTATGCCGATACTTGTGGCTGAAAACCTCAGCAAAGTTTATCCCGTAGCCGTTAAAGAACCAGGTATCAAAGGTACATTGGCTCACTTCATCCGTCGTAACTACCGCCAAGTTAACGCAGTTCAGAATGTTTCTTTTGAAATCAATACAGGCGAAGTAGTTGGTTTTTTAGGTGCTAATGGTGCTGGAAAAACTACCACCCTCAAGATGCTGACAGGGTTAATTCATCCTTCTGGGGGTAAAGTCCGAGTTGCTGGATTCGTTCCTTTTCGCCGTCAAGAAGCGTTTTTGCAAAAAATTACCTTAGTAATGGGGCAAAAACAGCAACTTTTGTGGGATTTACCAGCCATCGACTCCTTGAATATCAACGCGGCTGTTTATGGTATCTCTGATGAGGAGTATCGCAAGCGCGTCGGCGAATTAGTCGAGATGCTTTCACTGCAAGGTAAGCTTAACCAACCAGTGCGTAAACTGTCCTTGGGTGAACGAATGAAGGCAGAATTACTAGCAGCACTCCTTCATCACCCACAAGTATTATTTCTAGATGAGCCAACATTAGGATTAGATGTGAACGCTCAAGTCAATGTACGAGACTTTTTACGTGAGTATAATCAACGCTACCAAGCAACGATTTTGTTAACCAGTCACTATATGGCTGATATCACTGCACTTTGTCAAAGAGTAATGCTAATTCATGCAGGGCAATTAATCTACGATGGTAGGTTAGAAGGACTCTTAGACCGCTTTGCCCCCTATCGTGAAGTTAAGGTTGAATTAGCGCAGCCTTTACCCGCAGAAAAATTAGCACATTATGGTGAAGTTGAAGCGGTAGTTGGGAGAGAAGTGCGTTTATTAGTTAAGCGGGAAG
Organism: Oculatellaceae cyanobacterium; assembly: GCA_036702875.1. Lineage (GTDB taxonomy): Bacteria > Cyanobacteriota > Cyanobacteriia > Cyanobacteriales > PCC-9333 > Crinalium. The sequence goes on from DATNQB010000021.1 coordinate 71,588, forward strand.
CACTAACTCGCACAGTAGCTCAAATTTTAGCTGAATTAGAAGTAATGGATCTAACTGTAACTGATCCACCAGTAGAAGAAGTAATTGGTCGGGTATTTCGCGCTGGAGTAGTTGAATGAATTGCCCATACATAACGTAGAGACATTGTATTCAATATCTCTACAAGGGTTATAGGTAAACCACCTTTAATTTATAGAATCTCTTCTCTCTCTCCTCCCTCTAATGAAGCGATTAATTAGAACTACTACAACTTTTCTCAGTACTTACTATGCCCACATGGTAGAGTATCGCGCAGAATTATTATTTTGGGCGCTATCAAACTCTTTACCAATTATTTTAATGGGTGTTTGGAATCAAGCTGCTCAAAGTGGGCGTTTTGGGTTATCACCGATAGATTTAGTGCGCTATTTTTTGGCAGTTTTTATTGTTAGACAATTTACGATTGTTTGGGTAGTGTGGGAGTTTGAAAAAGAAGTATTAGAAGGAAAATTATCTCCTAAGCTGCTACAACCAATAGATCCAGTATGGCATCATGTTGCTGGACACCTTGCTGAACGTCTTGCCCGTCTTCCTTTTGCTTTGGGGTTAATAGTTTTGTTTTTCGCACTTTATCCCCAAGCTTTTTGGCTGCCTAGTTTAAAAACATTGTTAATATTTTTTATTACAATAAATCTAGCTTTTGTATTGCGCTTTATCATTCAGTATACATTTGCAATGTTAGCTTTCTGGACAGAAAAAGCTACAGCAATTGAGCAACTATGGTTTTTGTTTTATTTATTTTTGTCTGGTTTGATTGCACCGTTACAACTATTTCCTGAAGAAGTGCGTAATGTGGTGCAATGGACACCATTTCCCTATATGATACATTTTCCTTCAGCAATTTTGATCGGGTTGCCAGTGAATATCGGGCAAGGGCTATTAGTAATAATAGGTTGGAGTATATTATTTTGGGGATTAAATCGCTGGTTGTGGCGTAAAGGTTTGAAGCGTTACTCAGGGATGGGCGCGTAGGAAGTTGAGGGAGGAGTGCGATAGCGCAAGCGCTGACTTGTCAGTTCGCATTTGTGATTACTTACGGAGTAGGCGATCGCACTTACATATTTGCAGCATCAATCACAAAGCCCCTACTAATTTACAGCACACATTTCGCAGGTTGGCGATCACTTTTCATAATTCATAGATTAATTAATAATTGAGATTTTACTTTTTACCAATTAATAACTTTGCAAAATGCGGTTGTAGGATGAGATTGGCTCAAAGTAATTTTGAACTTATCCACTTTGCAAATAAATGATATCAACCCCCTATGAATCTAATTCTTTGGAAAATTTTTTTTAAGCGTAAACTGGTTATTCCTATCCTTTGTACCGCTACAGTCTTCTTATTGGTTCAGTTAGGGGGAAATATGATTGCTTTGGCTCAAGCCCCAATAACCTCAACCACATATCAACCTTTATCTCAAATACCTGCCACAGCCCAACAAGTTAAAACAGGTATCTATGCTGTAAATCTCTACGATATTAACCCGTCGAGTAATACTTACTACATAGATTTTTATATGTGGTTTAAGTGGAAAGGCGAGATTGATCCAGTTGAAAAACTGGAATTTACCAACGGTGTTGAAGATTGGAGTCTTACAAAGGAAGTTGGTTATGAAAAGCCAGAGAAACTACCAGATGGCAGCTTCTATCAAGTAGTTAGAACAGAAGGTCGCTTTCGGGAACCCTTTTTATTTACTCGCTATCCCTTAGATCAACAAAGTTTAAAAATTACCCTGGAAAATTCCCTTTACACAAGTGAGCAATTAGTTTATATAGCAGAAAATGATGGCTCTGGATATGCTGATGATTTATCTGCCCCAGGGTGGCAAATTAAAAATTATCAAATGCAAAACTTAGTGCATGAGTATGCTTCTAGCTTTGGAGATCCCAGCGTTAAACAAAACAAATCAACCTATTCTAGTTTACGTTATGAATTGTTAATATTCAGACCTCTTAGCCTGTTTTTATGGAAACTATTATTACCTTTATTAATTGTAATTTTTTCTAGTTGGGGATCATTATTACTGTATCCAGCTTATGTTGATTCTCGAATCATTCTGCCTGCAACCGCTCTGTTAACTATAGTGTTCTTGCAACAGTCTTACTCAGATGCACTACCCGATGTTGGTTATCTGGTTTTACTAGATAAAATATATGCACTAGCTTATGTGCTGATTATGGCAGCAATTCTAGAGGCAATTATCACAGCTAATTGGCTGAAAAATGAAAAGCCAGAAGAAATTGCCAGGATAATTAAAATTGACCGCTATTTCTTAATTGCTAATTCGATGGTTTTGGCGGGAGGGATTGGGTTGTTGATGATATTGAGTTAATTCAAGCAGATGCAAAGATATTTAAGAGTATTAAAACTATTTTGGAGTGCTGCGATCGCAGCCGAACTCGAATATCGAGTAAACTTTGTCTTAGCTGCCATCAGCAGCTTAGGTAATTTAGCTGGTAGCTTATTCGGTGTATCTCTGTTTTACCGCAACGGCTACACCTTTGAAGGATGGTCTTGGAATGAAGCATTGATAGTTTTAGGAATATTTACTTTACTTCAGGGGTTTTCCGCTACTTTCCTAGCACCCAACCTCAACCATATTGTCGATCATATCCAGAAAGGAACCCTGGATTTTATACTCCTTAAACCAATTAGTAGTCAATTTTGGCTTTCTACTCGTACCCTTTCACCTTGGGGACTACCAGATATATTTTTTGGATTAATATTAATTGGTTACGCAGGTAAAAACCTGCAATTACCAACAAGCGGGTATATCCTCAGCGCAGTACCCCTATTTTTTGGGCTTGTAATTTTGTATAGCCTATGGTTTATTCTGGGAGCAACTAGCGTCTGGTTTGTCAAAATTTACAACGTTACCGAAGTTCTGAGAGGTTTCATCGAAGCTGGTCGATATCCAATGGTGGCATATCCTGCGGCTTACCGCTTCTTTTTTACTTTTATAGTTCCAGTAGCATTTTTAACAACTGTACCCGCAGAAGCAATGCTTGGACGAGTTCAAATTAATTGGCTAATTGGTGCTGGGATGTTAGCAATAGTTCTGCTGTTTTTTGCGCGGTTATTTTGGAGGTTTGCTCTGCGATTTTATACCAGTGCTTCTAGTTAAAAAGCTAAATTAATTATTTTTTATTAATTTAAAAAGCAGCATTAAAAAATGCTCAAGAAGTTTTAGAACTTTTGATTGAGGAATATCAACAATATGGCATAGTTTTACCACAGCCTAAACCATTCAATGATTTGGTTGGTGTAGCTTAAAACACAATAAATCAGAATGCGATAGCGATCGCGCTGGCTTGTCAGTTCGCATCTAGATAGATAATATAGCAAATATCTTTTGGAAATACGTCCACGCTGGAATGTATACACTAGAGTAAGTTTAAACAGACTTAGCTACTCTCAAAAGTTTTCCGCTAAAGGTTGTGCCGATGGCTGACTTAATGGAAGAAGCAGTTAATATAGCCGTAACTTATGAGATTTCTGCTTATGATGCCTCTTATGTTGCCCTTGCTCACAGAGTTTCTGCACCTTTATTAACTTTAGACAAAAGGCTAGTCAATACTTTAGCAACTGCGCCCTATGATGTGCGTTTGTTTACTAACTTTTCTATCCCACCGTTACCCTAAAGTAGCTTTTAATTGATATCTTCCACCCTCACAAATTTAACTAAACTCACCCTCAGACAGACGCAGATCTATTTAGATACATTTAATCAATTTAAAGGAGACGAAAGCATTAACAAATAAAGTGAGACTAAATAGTGGAAACAACACAGCTTGGAAACACTAATATTACAATCAGTGCTATAGGTCTTGGTGGAATGCCAATGTCCTTAAATAGCAGACCTCCAGAGTCAGAAGCCATTAAAGTTATCCACCGCGCCCTTGAATTAGGTATCACCTTTATTGATACGGCTGACTCTTACTGCAAAGATGAGTCAGAAAAACACCACAATGAAAAACTGATTGCTAAAGCACTTAAAGAGTATCAAGGGGATACTAGCAACATTATTGTTGCAACTAAAGGTGGCTTAATGCGACCTAATGGAACTTGGACACGCAATGGTAATCCCGCTCATTTACGCCAAACTATCCGCGAAAGTTTTGAAGCCTTCGGCGGAGAAAAACCGATAGATCTTTGGCAATATCACGCACCCGATCCTGATTACAAAATTGAGGAATCATTAAAACCTACGAAAGAAGCTGTAGATGCAGGAATGATTCGCTTTATCGGTGTTTCCAACTTTTCTGTGGAACAAATTAAACGCGCCCGTGATGTTGTCAATATTGTATCTGTGCAGAATCAGTACAATCCCTGGTATCGACAACCTGAAACTGACGGCGTATTAAAGTATTGTGAGCAAGAAAAACTGACTTTTATCCCTTGGAGTCCGTTAGGTGGAAGTCGTCGTGTCAGTAAATTAGAAGAAATAAATGCGATCGCACAACTAGCAAAAGAAAAAAAGGTATCCGTTTACCAAATTGTACTTGCATGGTTACGAGCTAAATCACCTGCGATCGTACCTATCCCTGGTGCAAGCAAAGTATCAAGTATCGAAAATTCAGTTCAAGCTATCAACGTAAAACTATCTCACGAAGAAGTAAACCGCATTGATGCCGAAACAGCTTAGTTAGACAAACTTACTTGCTGCCCCTCCTTGTAGACACCGGAGGGGTTGGCAAGGTCATCAATAAGCGTCTTGCAACTCGTAGAAGTCAGGCGAGACATAATCCTTACGCAAAGGATAACCAACCCAATCTTCTGGCATTAATAACCGCTTGAGATTAGGATGTCCTTCATAGACAATCCCATACATATCAAAAGATTCCCGCTCTTGCCAGTCAGCACTCTTCCAAATCCAGTAAACTGAAGGCACTTTGGGATCTTCCCTGGGCAAGAACACTTTCACCCGCACTTCTTCAGGACGATCAGCATTATCACTCAGCTTAATTAAATGATAAAAGCTAACTAAATCGTCCCCAGGGCCAACATCATAACCACCTTGACATTGCAGGTAATTAAAGCCGTAAGCATAAAGTGCTGTAGAAATTGGAATTAAAAAATCCGGATCAACTTTAATAATCTCTACACCCAAGTGGTCGCGTTCTAAAGCTTCATGCTCAAAACCATTTTCTGTTAACCAGCGAGAAACCTTGCCTGCTTCAATTATTTGGGATGCCTCAGCATTTGCTGTATTTTCAGCATTTGCTGGTTTAAATTCTTCAGCCACGACTTACCTCCTGTTTTCCTGAAGTTAACAAAGCAGGTGGTACTGGCATACCCATCGCTTCTGTTAATTCCTGCGGTGGCGTTTCGCGGGTTCCAGTTTGTAAATATTTACCTGTCAAAATTTCCGGTACAGGTTTCATCTTATGAGTTGTGCTGTAATACCGATGCTGTTGGACAAGTTGACCACGTTCCTGCATGGATTCATTAGCTACTTTCTTACGCAGCTTAATAATCGCATCCATGATTGCCTCTGGGCGAGGAGGACAACCTGGGAGGTAAATATCAACAGGAATCAGCTTATCAACACCTCGAACTGCCGTTGGGGAGTCAACAGTGAACATCCCACCAGTAATCGTACAAGCTCCCATTGCGATCACATACTTAGGTTCTGGCATTTGTTCGTATAGACGAACCAATGCTGGAGCCATTTTCATCGTGATTGTGCCTGCTGTAACCAGTAAATCTGCTTGTCTAGTACTAGCACGAGGCACTAAACCAAATCTGTCAAAGTCAAACCGTGAACCAATCATCGCTGCAAACTCAATAAAGCAGCAAGCGGTTCCAAACATCAAGGGCCACAAGCTCGAAAGTCTAGACCAGTTGTAGAGGTCATCAACCGTCGTTAAAATGACGTTTTCAGAAAGTTCTTGAGTTACTTGAGGGCGATCAATTGGATTGATAATTCGCGCCTGCTGTTCAAATCCAGAGTCAGCAGTTGTGGTGTTATTCATGACCATTCCAGCGCTCCTTTGCGCCACGCATAAACAAGAGCAACTACAAGAATTGCAATAAATACCAAGGCTTCAATAAAAGCCAGTAATCCCAGGCGATTAAACGCGACAGCCCAAGGATAAAGGAAAACAGTTTCAACATCAAAAATTACAAAAACTAATGCGAACATATAGTATCTGATGTTGAACTGAATCCAAGCCCCGCCAATCGGTTCCATGCCGGATTCGTAGGTAGTACGTCGCTCTGGGCCAGAACCTTTAGACCGCAGCAGCTTCGAGGCAGCTAGCGCGAGAAAAGGAACTGAACTGCAAGCTAGCAGGAAACCTAGAAAATACTCATAGCCACTCAGAACAAACACGATATGTTACTACTACTCAGGCTAAAGGACTTATGTTCGTACTTCTTTACATTATATGCAGTAGGCTCTCAAGAGCGAGAATCGCCAAACGCCTCTCTAGTTTTAAAGAATTTAACCCATTGATAATTTGAGACAGTAGAAGACAGTTTATTAAAAAATCAACATTCATGTCATAATTTGTAACAGAGATTTTAAGATTGGCTTCTCAATTCCTGCGGTGAGCAATGAGTAATCCAGCCGTTGAGCCTAAAGAGTTAGATCAGTACGAATGTCGAGCTTGTGGCTATACTTACGAACCGGAAAAAGGCGATAGCAAGAATAATATTCCACCTGGAACGACGTTTGATGAATTGCCCTTAAACTGGCGCTGTCCGGTTTGTGGGGCTAAAACTACGGCGTTTCAAAACCTGGGGCCTGTGGGTTCACCTTCTGGTTTTAAGGAAAATCTGAACTATGGCTTAGGTGTCAACCGTTTAACGCCTGCTCAAAAAAATCTCTTGATTTTTGGGGCGTTGGGTTTAGGTGTTTTGTTCTTTCTAAGTCTCTACGGTTTGCAGTAATACCCAGTTGGCGGTTTTTCTGCCTGGAAGTAAGCTGTTGTTTACGCTATAAGCTACAAACGTTTCTAACCAGGTATGCTGATCGACATATCTTATCTATATGCTTTAACTAGCTATTAGCTGCAAACAGTTATCCATGTGATGTCAATTGTGAGATTTTTGAAACAAATTTTAATATTACTGGCGATCGCGGTTCTTGCTGCCAGTTGTAGTCAAGTGGCATCTTTAACTAAGAGTCCTTGGCAAATCATTAACGTCCCCACGCAAGCTACCTTGGTGGATATCGCCTTTACAGCAGATTCTAATCATGGATGGTTAGTGGGGAGTGACTCCACACTTGTAGAAACAACTGATGGAGGTAAAACCTGGAAGGTTCGCAATCTTGATGTAGATAATCAAAATTACCGCTTGTCTTCAGTAAGTTTTGTAGGTGATGAAGGGTGGGTTACCGGAGATCCGGCGATTTTGCTGCATACAACAGATGGCGGTAAATCTTGGTCACGTATTCCACTGAGTAATAAGTTACCTGGTGCGCCTAACACCATCTTGGCGCTTGCACCTAACTCAGCAGAGATGACTACTAACGTTGGTGCTATTTACCGGACATCTGATGGCGGTAAAACTTGGCAAGCTTTAGTACAAGATGCTTTGGGGGTAGTTCGCAATATTTCTCGCTCTCCAGATGGTAAATATGTAGCGGTGTCTGCTAAAGGTAATTTCTACTCTACCTGGGAACCAGGTTTAGATGCCTGGGTAGGTCATAATCGCAATAGTTCCCGTCGTGTGCAGAATATGGGATTTACCCAAGATGGTCGCCTGTGGATGCTAGCGCGGGGCGGTCAGGTGCAATTTAGCAACCCAGATGATATAGAAAGCTGGGATGAAGTTCAATACCCTGAAATGTCTACCAGTTGGGGTTTACTCGATTTAGCTTATCGTACACCTGATGAAATTTGGCTTGCGGGTGGCAGTGGCAATTTACTTTGTAGTTTAGATGGCGGTAAAACTTGGCAAAAAGACCGCGAAGTTGAAGATGTGCCATCTAATTTGTACAAAATTGTATTTGTAACACCTGAACAAGGATTTATCATTGGTCAACGAGGTATTTTACTGAAATACCAAGGCTCACCACAATCTGCTTAAACAGCAGATGGATAAGTTGATCGGCAATGGGTGTAAAATGTCAGCTTAATTGAGCATAAAATTGATTTCAAGCAACTTTGTGATTGATTGTGACTTTATACTAGATTTGGGAGCCGAACAACTGAATTTTTAGTTGTTTTAACTAGGAGGAATATCAATGGCAGGAACAACTGGAGAACGCCCTTTTGGCGATATTATTACTAGCATTCGTTACTGGGTGATTCACAGCATCACCATTCCAGCATTATTTATTGCAGGCTGGCTATTTGTTAGCACAGGTCTGGCATACGATGCTTTTGGGACACCCCGCCCGAATGAGTATTTCACGCAACAGCGTCAAGAAGTACCGATTGTCTCAGACCGCTTTGAATCTAAGCAAGAAATTGATAAATTTCTTAAGTAATTAGTTTGCTTTTTAGTGGAAAATTATGACGACAAATACTCCAAATCAACCAGTTTCTTATCCCATTTTTACGGTTAGATGGCTTGCTGTTCATACTTTGGCAGTGCCAACCGTTTTCTTCTTGGGTGCGATCGCCGCTATGCAATTTATTCAAAAATAGGAGATACCTATGCCAGACCGCAGTCCCAATCCAAATAATCAACCAGTTGAATTAAACAGGACTTCCCTATATTTGGGATTACTTTTGGTTTTTGTGCTTGGTATCCTGTTTTCCAGTTATTTCTTCAACTAACCAAGTTTTAAGTAAAGCATTGTTGGGATAAATTAGGAGGTAAAAACTATGTCTGGGAGCGGAAAAATTCCTTTGTGGATTGTCGCTACTGTTGCTGGTACAGGTGTACTTGTGGTTCTTGGTCTGTTCTTTTATGGTTCCTATGCAGGTGTAGGTTCCGCTATGTAGGACTTAGCATTGTTGGCTAAAAATGTCAATAGCCAACTTTGTAAAAATTTAAGTATCATTGGAAAATAAATAACCGCCGACTTTGATCAAATCGGCGGTCTTTTATTTTATTGCTCAGAGGTAGTAACTAAATGCCTGTGGGGTCTTCGCGTTCAATGTACAGGAATAAGAAAGCCATTGTTAACGCAGGAAAGACCAAACCCACCGCAGGTACTAGAAGTGAAGGCAAAAATGAAGCTGCCATAACTAAATTTCCTATCTAAGATTACAAATACTAATTCTACTCCTGATTTGTTAACCTACTGCCATTGGTTAAACTTCCAACTCCTCAAACGATAAATTAGCTACTTCTGGAGGAACTACCACACGCTCAATAGTGACTTTATGGCTTTCCGACTGGGTAGAGGTATGAACAGCGATCGCCTCAAAATTAATTTCCACACTGCCAAAGGGGACAGTTAATTGAGTAGTTGCCTCCAAACTCCCATCATTGGGTAAAAACTCTACTAAAAAGTGGGGGTCATCTAGTAAAAAACGACTTTGACGATCTTTAATCCACACCTTGACATAAATATTAGCGGCATCAGGTGGCAATTTCACACACACCATTAGGGATTCCCCAGATATAAGTTCGCCAGTCGGGATAATTAACTCAGGTGTTGGTACTGGCTGATTATCAAACTCCTGGTAGGGAATAACTTGTGGTGATAAAGACTGACTTGCCTGAAGATGAGTATCTAATTCAGTAGTCACTGATGATGTCTCTTCTGCTACAGGTAACTCATCCTCAACCACAATCTCTAAACTTGCCCAATCAAAGCTGGCGCTAGGATTAGTAGGTAGGTGAACTGGCAAATTAGGCATTTGGGGTTTTTCTTCTGGCTGCCAAATTGCTTCTAGGGGGGCAGAGGGTTCTAAACTAAAGGGATTGTCGAAGAAATCAAGTGCTGCCTGAATCTCTCTATCTAACTCAGTGGCTTCTAGAACTTCCCAATAATGAGCTTGATTATCAATAGATAATAATTCGCGATCGCTTCCTTGGGATACATCGCCATCTGTCGCTAAAGCATTGAGGCGCGACAAAAAACGATCCTCCAAGTGCAATTCTTGAAAGGGATTATTAATCAAAGATGGTTCTAGGGCAAGCTGATCTCCAGATAACTCAGGTACTGGAATCACTACTTCTGATTTAATTGAATTCTCAACAATTCCTTCTGAACTAGATTGAGAACTTACTACTGTTGTAGTCTCAGCTTGCTTGCTAGAAGCAAGTTGTAAGGGCTGCGGATCTGGGATTTTTGGTTGATTTAAACTCTCTACTATTAAGGAAGTAGTTTCAAGATCGCGATCATTTTTAGCGCCTTGAGGTAATGCTTTCTCACGCTGAGGTAATTTAGGCAGTTGTGGAGATTGGAGGGCTTTTGCCTTGGAGGTCGGTTGGTAAAGTTGAGGAGGTAAGGGTTGGTGAGGTGAGGGTTGTAGTGTTTTAGGATTTTGAGGATGTTCTACTAACTTCAACAGGTTATCAATTAAAATTGTCGGTTTTTGAGCGATATATCTCGGTTCTGGAGGAAAAATCAACTCTTCCTCGAACTCTTCTGCGATCGCTTCAGATTTCTTAGCTAGGAGCGTATTGAATAATTCCTCTAAATCAACTGTAATCGTGAAGGGGTGAGATGCCAAGGCGACTGATGCTGCGTCATACAACGTCACATCTCCCAAAATTAAACGAGTTTCGCAATTGATAGTAACTTTAAAGTTACAGCTAAATTTAAATGTTGGTAGTTGTTCTTCTACGGGTTGTCTAACATCTAGTAAAATTTGTGAATTCTGGGGATCGCGTAGGCTAATTCCTAATGTTCCTTGAAAAAATAAATTTAATAGCTGTGGGTTGTTGAGGAGTTCTACTCTACCAGATAAAGTTAACTGATTTCCGCTACTAACTACAAAGGTTTCCTGTTCGAGGGTTAATTTGAACTGTTGGATATTGTTGACAGTTGGCGCGGTTGGAAAGTTATCAAGATCTGAAACTGATGAAGGTTGATCTGCTAGTCGATTTGGGATGTATTTAATAGATTCTGAGTTATCAAGATCTTCTAAGAGTGGCTCAACCACTTGCTGCAACATTTGCTCTAGGTTGAGCAGAGACTCATCCCAGAAAACATTTAAAGTTGGGTTGGAATGCTCTACATGAGTAGTATTTATCCTGTGATTGCCTGCTACTTTAAGCTCATATGGTTGAGCTTGGCTTGTTAATACTGGTTCGATAGTTTCAGCACTAGCAGCAATTAATTTACTAGCATTTGCTAAGGTTTGATTGGCAATAACTAAATCTGGAAAGGTAACGGAGGCTATTTCTGTTGATGATGGTGCAGCAATGTTAGCGTCGTGGCTGTGTGGGGCGATCGCATCCTCTATGTGAGTTGCTGCGGCATTTGTCTGAGCGACTGGTGATGTTTCCGTCAGACTAGATATCACTTCAAGTTTTAGGGCTTGCTGCCATTTGCCCACTGGAGATTTGTGATTACTAGAACAACATAGTTCCCAAATTCCAGGGGTGAGATTAGTAAATGGTATGACAACCATTAACCCTTCTGGGTTGGTACGTTGCGATCGCTGCTTAGTTCGACGCTGGGATGGTTGCTTACCAACTGCTTGATAAGTAACCGCAACTTCCACCTCCACATTTGCACGGGATGACTTTGCCGCTACTCGATAGCGACCTGCTGTAATTTCAAAATTAGTCGTCTTGGGGCGAATCCATGAGCGATCGCCCTCTTTTTGTAGTAGAAATTCCCAAAATTCCATCGGCGGCTAGGTTGCAACATGAAACTTAGCTCTACATATTAACGCACACTATCGGTCATTGGTTATTGGTCATCGGTCATCGGTCATTAGACTAATGAGCAAAAGTTATAAAATTTTGGTTTACATCTGCGCTCATAGTGCGGGAAGCGAAGTTCGCGCTATATCTACGTCCATCTGTTTATCCTACGGCAACGTACATCTGCGCCTGTTTAAAAACAAAATTAGAATTTTTGCAAGAAGTAATAAATTTCATATTTTTGGATAACCTCTAGCTTAAGTTATAAACATATTGATACAAAATTAAATAATATTAGTTTAGTTAAAACCATTGATTTTAGATTCCATATTAAATGTTAAATTTCCCCAGACTGGAAAATAACTATGTTTGAGTAGAGTTAGCTATAAATAAAAAAATGTTAGTACAAGTAAATCAAGTCGAGTATAAATCAACTCAGTCAGAACACAGTTTAAAAGATAAAAGGTATCAATACATTGAACAACTGGCAGATAAATTAGAATTAAAAAGAAATTTCTACTTACCTGCTGGGTTTAAGATGCACTGCGAAATTTTTGAAGCCCTGATGCGGCACATTTGACAGTAAGGCGTAGTTAACTGTTAATTGTTAATTGTTAATTGTTAATTGTCTAAAATGTTTGTGCAGGGTGAAACTATAGCGGCGATCGCAACGGCTGTTGTACCGCAACAAGGTAGTGTGGGAATTGTGCGGGTATCTGGTGCAGAGGCGATCACCATCGCTCATGCTATTTTTCATGCGCCTGGAAATCAACCTTGGGAAAGCCACCGCATCCTTTATGGAAATGTGCTAGATCCACAGACAAAGCAGTTGGTGGATGAAGCGTTGTTGTTAATTATGCAAGCACCGCGCTCATATACCCGTGAGGATGTTGTAGAGTTCCATTGTCACGGTGGGATTATGCCTGTACAGCAGGTGTTGCAATTATGCTTAGAACAAGGTGCAAGATTAGCAACACCAGGAGAATTTACGCTGCGGGCGTTTCTCAATGGACGTTTAGATTTAACTCAAGCAGAAAGTATTGCTGATTTGGTAGGGTCGCAAAGTCCAGCAGCATCGCAAGCGGCGCTTGCAGGTTTGCAGGGAAAATTAGCTCAACCAATTCGGCGCTTAAGGATGGAAGCTTTGGATATTTTGGCAGAAATTGAAGCCAGAATTGATTTTGAGGAAGATTTACCACCTTTAGATGAGCAAGCAATTACAGCCCAAATTGAAGATATTTTGGCAGAAGTAAGTTTAATTTTGGCAACAGCAGATCAAGGGGAATTGCTACGCAGTGGTTTAAAAGTGGCGATAGTTGGTCGTCCGAATGTGGGAAAATCAAGTTTATTAAATGCTTGGAGTCGTAGCGATCGCGCAATTGTAACTGATCTTCCTGGTACTACCCGCGATGTGGTGGAATCTCAGTTAGTAGTTAAAGGTATCCCTGTGCAAGTTTTGGATACTGCTGGGATTCGGGAAACTGTGGATGTGGTGGAAAAAATCGGAGTAGAGCGATCGCGTTTAACCGCCCAAGCAGCAGATTTAGTCATACTTACGATAGATGCACAAGCTGGTTGGACAAGTGGCGATCAACAGATTTATGACCAAGTACAGCAACGTCCTGTAATCTTAGTAATTAATAAAATTGACTTGGTAGAAAATATTAGTCAATTGTCTTTACCAACTGAAATTAAGCAGATTGTCTATACTGCTGCTGCTCATAATCAAGGTATTGATACTTTAGAAAATGCCATTATTAATGCTGTACAAAGTGGTAATCTGCAAGCAGCTAATTTAGATATTGCCATTAACCAAAGGCAAGCGGCGGCTTTAACACGGACTAAGATATCTTTAGAGCAAGTACAAGCAACAATTGCTAATCAATTGCCTCTCGACTTTTGGACGATTGATCTACGGGGTGCAATTCAAGCTTTAGGAGAAATTACAGGTGAAGAAGTGACTGAATCTGTATTAGATAAAATCTTTAGCCGATTTTGTATTGGAAAGTAAACAATTAACAATTATCAATTAATATCGTTTTCCCATCAACGTGCAACAGATACAGCACCTTGCATCTAAATGTAGTACAACCCCTCCCCTTAGTAAGGGGAGGGGGCAAGGACAGCGCGGGAGGGGTATTTCTGTACTTTACAACCTGCAATCTGCTGTAAGTAGTGCGGGCATCTTGCCCGCGTGTCGTTATTGTGTAAGTCCTAAAGAATTAACAGTTAAGTGTTCATTTATCATAAATATGGGCAAATGTCAATCCTACGACAGTGACTTGTAATCCATAGTCATTCTCATGTAGCTTGGCATAGCTCACCTACTTTTTAGTTATAGCGGTGCGAGATGAAGTTTTGGCGCTGGTTTGTTGCTTCTAGCTTGCTGGCTGTATCACTGAACAGTTGTGGGAGCGAATTGTCAAATTTTCAGCTAGGTAAATTAGTTGATGGTGGTGATTTGGTAAAAATTTCCTACGGAGACAAAGGAAATGCTACCGGATTTGTTGTACCAGCGCCAGACCAAGTTTGTAGTGTTCTCACAGCGCGTCATGCTTTGCCTGCTAGTGGTAAGTTGAAACTGCAAACTTCTGACAATAAAATTTGGGAGCCTGCTAATATTCAACGCTTCCCTAATCAAGATTTAGCAGTAATTACATTTAACCCTGGTGAATCAAATTGCCCTTATCAAGCTTTTCGTTTAGGTAACTTTGAGCAGGTAAAACTGGGAGATAGTATCAAAATTTTAGGTTTTGCTCAATCATCAGATAGTAACCAGCTTGCGTCGCAGTCTTTCTCAGGGGCGGTTACGGCTATTGACAATTTACCAGATGGTTATGGGGTTTCATACAAAACTTCGGCAACTGCGGGAATGGTAGGCGCACCTGTGCTTAATCAAAGTGGCGAGGTAATTGCTGTTAATGGTCGTAGTATTTCAGAAATTGCTCGCTTGAGTGAATTAAAAGGCGCTGTACCACCACAACAGTTATCCGCAACAAATGCTAATCAAGGTGGTAATTCTGCGGTTGAGACTATTAATTGGGGAATTCCGATTAATACTTATATAGCAAATGCGCCAATAATCCCTACTGAGGCTGTGGCTAATTCAACTGCACCGAAAAGCGCAGCCGAATGGTTGAAAATCGGCAATGATTTTTATGTTTCTCAACAGTATGAAGAAGCTATAAAAGCGTATAATCAAGCTTTGAAGATTGAACCTAAGTATGTTTTAGCTTTGCTGTATAAAGGATCTTTATTACTAGAATTAAAACGCTACCAAGAAGCTGTTACTACTTATGATCGAGCGTTGCAATTGAAGCCAGATTCAACGGTAGCTTGGTCAAACCGAGGTTTAGCACTCGATCATATGCAGAAATATGAGGAAGCGATCGCATCTTTTGATAAAGCGATTAAACTGCAACCAAATGCCCCTGAAGTGTGGACTGGGCGCTGTTATGCTTTAGCGAAGTTGCAAAAATACCAAGAGGCGATCGCATCTTGTGAAGTAGCAATTAAAATTCAACCAGAATACTCTGATGCTTGGAATAATCGGGGATATGTATTGGATAAGGTACAACAATACGATCAAGCTTTATTATCCTTTGAAAAAGCAATTGAATTTGCACAAAGTAATGCCGAAGCTTGGGCAAATAAAGGTTTAGCGTTAGAACATTTACAACAGAATGCCGAAGCGATCGCAGCTTACGATCAAGCAATTAAGTTACAACCAAATTACGCTCAAGCTTGGTATGGTCGCGGAAATACTTTATTTAACTTGAATCAATATCAAGATGCACTGGCATCTTATGATAAAGCAATTGAAATTAACAAAAATTATCCTGAAGCTTGGTATGGTCGCGGAAACGCTCTATTTAGTTTAAATAATCCTAAAGATGCCCTAGCTGCTTATAATAAAGCGATTAGTTTGAAGCCGAATTATCAAGAAGCTTTAAATAGTAAAAGTGCAGTATTAACAGCATTACAACGTAAACAAGATAATGTTGCTGCTCAGGGGCAAACACCTCAAATAAAAGTAGATAACTAAAACGATTGATATTAATGAATTAGAGGTATAGACTCAAAATGATGCAATCTGGTTATTTGGAAACTTTAGAAGAGTTGGAACTATTCATTAAAAAGGCTAAAAAAGTTAAACCTACCAAATTATATTTAAACTTTTCAGTTAGCTATAGATCTAATATCCCTGACTCTATTGGTGACATATCCAGCTTAGAACATTTGTGTTTTCAGGAACATCCTAGATTTGTTGACGAAATATCGGCAAAAATTGGCAAATTATCTCGTCTAAAAATACTTCAACTTTACGATTTTGAGCTACTTGAATATCTACCTGAAAGTATCGGTAGACTGAAAAATTTAGAAGAGCTATATATTGCTGACTGTTTCCGCCTTAAAGAAATACCAAGTAGTATTGGTAAACTTACCAATCTCAGGCGATTAGAACTGATGGGTTCTAGAAGCAGCCTTGCTGGTTTAGAAAAATTGCCTGATACCATCGGACAGCTTACTTCTCTAGAAGAGCTTGTGATTAATGATACAGCTATCAGGTCATTGCCTGAAACTGTCGCCAATCTTAGTAATTTAACTTATTTAAAAATTACCAGCAATCGAGAATTACATCAGCTACCAGATAGTATTGGTAAATTAAAAGGATTAACACATCTCATGCTTGAGAATGGATATTTAAGTTCTTTACCAGAAAGTATTGGCGAATTACAAAATCTGAAAGATTTAAATATTAAAAACAATTTTTTACAATCTTTGCCTGAAAGTATTGGAAATCTAAGTCAGTTGTTGAATTTAGAACTGACGAATAATCAATTAACTCAATTACCCGAAAGTATTGGAAATCTCACAAAGCTAGAAAATTTAGAGATAATTAATAATCAATTAACCCAATTGCCGGAAAGTATTGGGAATTTATCTGGGCTTAAATATGATATCTGCGTTTATGCAAATCCTATAAATTCACTTCCTCTAGAGTCATTTCTTCTAAGTATCTCTAAATTACCAGTGAAAGTATTAAGGGGCTAATGTAAGCAGGATGAATATCAATTAATTACTGATTTAAGTGTTGCAATATATCGCTATTAATCTCGCAACGCAGGCAATAAGTATCCGCTTAATCCCAGTAGTAATAATAATACGGAAGTAATCACATATAAAAGTGCGATACCTGCACCAGCACCAGTACCAAATAATCCCCCGAAAATAGGTGTTAAAATACCTCCAGGCATCATTGCAGGTGCAAAAATGCGATCTGCTAAAACTCCAGCTATTAAATAAGCGATCGCAGATGTAACTAAAGTTACTACACTACGGGTGGCAAAAACACGCCCTTGAATCTCAGGTTTAACTTTATTTAACCAAATAGCATCGTTGCAACATCCCATTAACGGAAAATTTAGAGATGAACAAAATTGTGCTGAAATCCAAACTACAGGTGTTTGAGCTAAACCAAATATAATTTTACAAAACCCTGCGCCAACCATCCCTGCTAACATTCCATTGATTTTGCGTTTGGGGCCACCCCAAGTAGTTAAGATTAATGCACCGACAACACCCCCTACTCCCGCAGCAGATAAGATACTGCCTAAAACTGCTGCATTATTAGCAGTGCGAGCAAAAATCATCGGTTTGTAGATAGCTGCACCGAGATCGTGAGCCAAGGAGAATAAGGAAAAATACACTAAGAGGGCAAGTAAGCTGGAATTTTTAAAGATGTAGCGAAAACCAAAAATAGCTTCCTGCCAGATGCTTGGCTGAATTTGATCAGTGGATTTTCTCTCACTATCAGCGCGTTGGGGAAAACGCACCAATAACATTGTGCTAATTGCGATCGCAAATGTGGTCAAATCTATGACCAAAATACCTAGTAATCCAATGATGTAGTAAAGGCTACCTGCTAATGCTGGAGCAATAATATTAGAACCGTAATGCAATAGTGATTGCAAGCTACTAGAACGGGTGTAGTGTTCTTTAGGTACGAGGAGTGATATTGATGCTGAGTATGCCAGAGTTTGAATTTGACCGAAAGTGCCGTTAATTCCCGCAATTACATATAAATGCCAGATTTGCAAATGACCTGTGAGATACAGTAGCAAAATAGCGATACTAGAAAAACCTGCAACTGTATCACATAGCATCAATAATAACTTGCGATTCCAGCGATCTATTATTACTCCTGCAAAAGGGACAATGAATAAACTTGGAAGTTGGGAAAAGAAACCTACTAAAGCTAAAGCAGTTGCTTGATGTGTAATTTCCCACGCCCACAGGCTGAGGGCAAAATTGGTCATATAGCTACCAATGGTCGAAACCATCTGACCTAGCCAGATGATCGTAAAAGTACGCATACTGGTTGGGTGGGTTTCTTGTGTCATTAGTAGGATTGTTTGAGCGCGATCGCTTGTAGAGACGCGAAATCAGGAGTCTCTACACAAGGATGTCTAGTAGCATTTTTTAGAAAAATTCTCATTAAGCCTGTAATTGAATTACTTAACTTTTTAAGGCTAAATGAGAGTAATTGTCAACTACCTCTGATTTTCTCCTCTCGATCATTGAGATCTTGTACCAAGCGCCGACACCCTCAAGGGCTTGTCATTACCCACATTTTTTCGCTTACCCACTAACCCGCCTCCGGTTTAAACCCAGGGCTGTTTCATTTTTGGAGCAAAATACCTAAAGAAAGAGCGATCGCTACCTGATAAAATCATAGCGGTCGCTAATTATTTCACAAAAAAAGATGTTTATTAGTTTAATAGAACATTTAAAAAAAGTCAAAGACTTTCGCAAAAACAAAGGAAAAAGGCATCCGCTGTGGTTAGTATTGTTAGTAGTAATTTTAGGGATGATGTCAGGACATCAAAGCTATAG
>DATNQB010000023.1 GCA_036702875.1 Oculatellaceae cyanobacterium
TACATTTACTGAAGCTTTATCTGCCTTTAGAACAGCTATATCTTATCGTTTTGTTGGTTGGCTACAGGGGAATACTGACGTATTTGCTTTACACCTACAGCGTTTAGGGTTTGTTTGGGCTTGAACTTTGTTCAAGTCCCGCTAATTGGGTTGCTACTCAAGAATAGATTAGTTAGTTTAGTTAAACCCGCTAGTGGTTTCACATCGTTAATTTGGTTGTCAGCCAAGTCCAGAGAAGTCAGATTAGTCAAACCAAAGAGTGGTTTCACATCGTTAAGTTGGTTTTCACCCAAGCGCAACTTAGTTAATTTAGTCAAACCTCTTAGTGGTTGTACATCACTGATTTTGTTGGTATACAATGCCAGATTAGTCAGATTAGTCAAACCCGCTAGTGGTTTCAAGTCAGTGATTTGGTTATTAGCCAACCACAGCGTAGTCAAATTACGCAGTGCTTGAATTCCTTCTAATGAGGTTATTCCTAGCCCAGTGAGATTTAAAACTTTTACCTTTTGCAAAACATTTAAGGTCAGTGGCTTGTTGCCAATACCTAGTCTCTGCCTAATCACAGCTTCCAACTTAGCATTCTTAAACTTAACTTCGCTCTGAGCCGTAACTGGTTTTTTAGTTGTAACTGGTTTTTTAGTTGTTACCTGCTTTTGGGCTTTACTAACTTTGGTCTTAGAAACAGTTTTGGCATAGCTTGGTGCAGTAAGTACTATTGAATCCATCGCCATACTTCCAGTTACACCTATTAATAATGCTGAAGCGACGACAACTTTCAATTGTAATTTAGTAGCAGTATATTTAACAGAATTAACAATAGAAGATATAGAACTTTTGGTAGTGCAGGTAAGTTTCATTCTTTTTTTGGTAATTATTGAATTCGATTGATTTCAGTATCCCCTGACTGCCTTATAAAGTGGTGTGAGGAGTTACCACTTTATGTATGCGTCTACCACTCAGTTCTTTTGACCTAAGTTTTTGGTTAAAAGTAGTATTTTAATTCCGCCACCTACCCTTTTTCATGAAGACCTTCTAGCTCATTTTGCGCTGTGGTGTTAAATTTGTAGCGCCACTCTCTACTACCGACGCGAGTTTGTAAGTGCGGTAGCACTTGTGGTGCAAAACATTCTGAGTTAACGCTCACAGCAATGTTTATGAGCGTATGCACCCACATTTTGAGTGAATTAAGCTTTAGCAAGGCTCTTTAAGGTAATTGCACATAGCGTTTGGATCTTCAAACCTGTCATCCCAACGAAGCTGGTCGTTAAGTGCTGGAATAAAACAGTTATTACGAGTAGAGAACCATGTTTGACCGTTATTATCTATTCCTAGTCCAGTCGCTTCAATTCTGGCTCTCGTGTAATAGGCAACTTTAGTTGCAGGCGTATTGTATCCCACTGCGCTACGACATTTAAGTGGCTGGTTGCCTAAGTAACGATAGTTGCCTGTATAGACTTTTCCAACAAATCTAGAAGGAAGATTAGAAGTGAATTTTCTGCTGACCCAACAATTAGAACTATTCTGGCGTTCTCCAGCAACTGTAACAACATTCGTGAAGGAACCTTTTTGAATTCTAGTTTTAACTAATGCCCCATGACGAAATGTGCGAACAACAGAGGCTTTTGAATTTGGCTGCTTGCGACAAGTAAGGCGACCATTAACTTGATCTCCAAGACGCACAACCCTCCAAGAATCACTACTTTGTCCGAAAGCAGGCAAGGATGTTAACAATAAAAGTATGGCAGAGGAAACAAACAAACTTTTGGGAAAACGCATATTTTAAAAATCTCCAAGTTCAACAATGAAAAGCAAAATTATTCTGTGTAATCACCCAAGGCGCTCCGGTCGTTGCAACCAATCTTGAGCTAGGGAGGCTGTAAAATCTGTAAATATCAAAGCTGTACTTACAACGGTTGTATATTGGTAAGTTGCGTTGCTAGCTTACGCGATACTTCATCAGACTAAAAGCCGTTTACGGAAAGTTATAAAATTTGGTGTTTAGTTCATTTATTTTATTTTTTATACCCCGATTGTTAGGGCTATCGCCCTAGCTTTGTCAAAAAAATGATTTGGAGAAAAAGATAATTTTATCCCAACTTTTAGACAATTTTCAGTATTACCGCCCTTCTTTTAGCAACAGAATGATGGTTTTATACGGGTAAGTTGCGTTGCTACCCGGCGGTATACTTCATCAGAGTACAAGGTTAAATTAACGTATCTTCACGCTATGAGGTTTTAATACTAATTAAAAGCGCGTACAGTTTTCCTAATGAATGCACTGTGAACCCAGTTAGGGAGTCTAAATAAATATCGTCCGTTATTTGAAAAACCTAACTTAATGAATGACTTTAATAGTCTGGTCATTGTTCTCAATCGCCATCTGTTGACCATCGGGGCTAAAAACCACCCTCGTTGAGCTAAAGGTTGGACTAAGAGCTTGAGGAAACGGAAAGCTTCTATTGGTTTGAAAATTACCGATATAGTATCCAATCACATCAGATCCATAGACATACGTTTGAGAGTCGGGACTGAGTGCCAAAAGACTAGCGGTACGATCAATTGTTAGCCGCAACGAACGTTGTAACTTTCCCGTTTTAATCTGCCAACGATGAATGTAGCTAAATATTCCTCCATCGGACGAAAATACTATTACGTCTTGCTGATTGGGACTGAAAACAATATCAGATATCGACAACAAATTACCTTCATGTACCGATTGCAGTTTGGCTTGCAGTTTTCGGGCAGAAAGATTCCACAAATGCAGTTGAGAATTGCCATTGACTAAAGTTACAACCCCTAACACAGAACTGTCTGGGCTAAATGCAAAGCGATTTCCGTTGGGATAGATGCCTGCTACGACAGCCATTGGAGTAACTTGTTGCAATGTTCCCTGTAGGACATTCCAGATGCGGACTCCTGATTGCAACTTGTTAGACATTCCACTGATACTTGTGGCAAGGAGGCGACTATTTGGGCTGAACTCAACCTGACACAATGGGGTGTCAGTGCTTTGAATCGGGTGATTTTGAATGGGTCTTGCCCACCGTGATTGCCCAGTCTTGAGATTCCAAACTAACAGTTCGATATTGCGCTTAGTTGAGGTTGGAGCATTGCCTGAATACATCAGACCTGCCGCAAATTGCCCATCAGGACTGAGCGCAACATCACAGAAGGTGAAACTAGGCGTTGCACTCCAGGCTGAAATACGTTTGCCGCTCGTCAAGTCCCACAGTTCAGCAGATCGCTCATTGGCACCATTTGTGAATAACGTTTTGCCATCTTTACTAAATTTGAATTTGGTGGCACTCGTCGGCAAAGATATGCGTAGCTTTGGATTTGACCAGGATTTTGTAGGGGCTGTCTTCTTTTGTGTGGTTTTAGAGGAGTTGGGCTTGGCACTAATTGCGCTACTGGGAATCTGCTGTGCAAGTGTCTGTGGTGCGAACGCACAACTTATCAATACTGACAACAATACTGCTTTCATTGTAAATTTCATCTCTATTGGTTTGATAGTTTGTGCTTATGATGGGATGCAGACAGGATACGTGCATTCTTAGCGCATTACTCTTTGTAGTTGTAGTGAGTTAATTTTGATCCTGTATTCTCTATAAAGACAAACACGCTAGATTGTAGGATTCCAAACTACCGTGCCTGTCTTATCTATATAGCCCCACTTATTGTCAACCACTATTGCTGCCAGCCCTTCTCTGAAAGGAACGGCATAAGAAAAAGTCGGCTTAATGATAATTTCCCCTGTTTTATCTATAAAGCCAACCTGATTGCCAACTTTTATTGCTGCCAGCCCTTCCGAGAAGGTAGAGGCATTATCGAAAGTCGGTTTAATGACTATCTGCCCTGACTGGTCAATAAAGCCCAACTTAGAGCCAACCCTTATTAGTGCCAGCCCTTCAGAGAATGAAGAAACATCATCGAAAGTCGGTTTGATGACAATTTGCCCTGACGAGTTTATCAAGCCCCACTTAGAATTAACCACTATTTGCGCCAGCCCTTCTTTGAAATCAAAGGCAGAATTGAACTGGGGCTTGATAACCACCTTTCCCGTCTTGTTAATATAGCCGTACTTAGAACTAACCACTATTTGTGCCAACCCTTCAGAGAAGTCAGAGGCAGAATTGAACTGGGGCTTGATAACAACCTGTCCCGTCTTGTTGATAAAGCCCAACTTAGAGCCAACTTTTATTTGTGCCAGCCCTTCCGAGAACGGAGAGGCATTATCGAAAGTCGGTTTGATGACTATCTGCCCTGACTTGTTAATAAAGCCCCACTTAGAGGCAACCCTTATTTGTGCCAGCCCTTCTTTGAAGGGAGAAACACCATCGAAAGTCGGTTTAATGACAATTTGCCCTGACGAGTTTATCAAACCCCACTTAGAGCCAACTTTTATTAGTGCCAGCCCTTCATGGAAGCTCCAAGCTTGATCAAACCTTGGTTTAATAACTACCTGCCCTGAGTTGTCTATATAGCCGTATTTATTGCCAAGCTTGATTTTTATTAGTCCTTCCTGGAATTCCCACAAAGCCTCATGATACTCAAAAGTCGGTTTGATCACTACCTGCCCCGTTTTGTCAATAAAGCCCCACTTACCGTTTTGCACAATAGGAAACAGCGTTTTTGTAGCGATATTTTTAGCAACTGTTGAACTGACAACTTGCTGCTTGTTAGTAGTAGCTGATACCTGCATTGATAGCTGACTGCAAGCGCCATTCAAGCCTAAAATGAAGAGAACTATCAATATTTTCGGATATTTCAATCGACTTGAAAGCAATATGTTGGTCATTATCTTTACTTAATAAATTCTGTTAAAAATAACTTTAGTTACAGCAGCTTGATACTGGTAAATTGTTACTCTACGGTATACTTCATGAGCTAAAAGCAATTTACGCAAACTTATAAATTTTGGTATGCAGTTTAGTTCTCTCACTTTCTATCAACAAATAGTTAGGACGATCTCCCTAACTTTATAGAGACAGGCAAAAAGAAGGTTAATTTTACACTCTTCTTTCAGTATTACCATCGCACAACCAAAATCTGTAAAATCCCACCCTGAAAAGATCAGGGTAGGATACTGAATTGACCATGATAGAAAACTCGCTCTTTTGCTATCAATTACCTACTTGCTACAGTCGAATCACTGGTGAGATAAATGTGTCCTAAAGCTTTACCGTTGTATGTGCGTTTAGCTAACCGCCAATCAGTATCTAAATTGATTTTGACAAATCCTTCACCAATACCATTGCTTCTACCGAGTTCAATCGGTTGAGCATTAAAATCTCTTGATTTAGTGCCTAGCAGCACCAGTTGATTACCACGCTGTACGATATCGAAATTATACTGCGCCCCTAAATCAACACCTGATTGCCGCATTGAATAACCGTTACTATCAGTAAACCGTCCACAAATGCCAGTAAAGTCAAAGTTTAATAATAACGGCTTAACTGTACTGCCACTTTCAGCCCAACACGCTCTTTTGTTGGATAGTTGCTGCAAAATCACCAGCTGATAACGATTTCCACTTAACGGTGCAGCCACAACGACAAATTGATTTTGAGCAACTTCTTGTTGACCAAACAAGGAAGAACCTACAGGTCTGGGTGCGATCGCTTGTGAATTATTATTGTTTAGATAACCTGGTGTGGCATTAATGGGATTGACAGCAATTGGTTTAACAGTTGGTTTCTTGGCTACAACTGGTTTCCTGGCTGTAACACGCTTTTTAGCTGTAACGCGCTTTTTAGCTTTACGAACTTTGGTTTTAGAAACAGCCTTGGCATAACTTGGTGAAGTAAGTACGAAAGAATCCATCACCATACTTCCAGTTACGCCGATTAATAAAGCTGAAGCGACAACAACTTTAAGAGGTAATTTAGTTGCAATGGATTTAACAGAATTGACGATAGAAGAGAATGTATTATTGGTAGCGTCTGTAAGTTTCATTTTTGTGTGGGGAGTCACTGAATTCGATTGATTTCAGTATTTCCTGATTACCCCAACAAATGAGGTGAGTAGTTACCACTTTCTCTATGCGTCTACCATTTAGTTCTTTTCAACCTGAGTTTTTGGTTAAAAGTAGTAATCGAATAGCGGTCAGTTAGACAAGTGATTTTTTGAGATGGCAAGGGTTGACCTTGGTTCAATTTCCATAACTCTTAAAGTCTTTGACCTGCCTAACTTTTATCTTGTTCCGCCACCTTACCCTTTGTCAGAAAAACCTGTGATGCGCGTTCGTAGCAAGAGAAATTACAGACGTGAGTTAATAATGGCGAACCCTAAAGTCAGCGCAAGCTATCGCCCAAGTAGTGCAAAGCGTTCTGAGTTAACCCTCACAGCAATGTTTATGATCATATCAAACAGCCTGTATAGTCCTTGCCTACAGGCTTTGAGCTTCGTTAACCTTAAGATATTCCTGTAGAACTTTGCCGAAAAGAATATAAGGGAATACAAATAGTCTCAACGATTTATCAAGCTTTCAACAGCATTGGATAATACGACAAGTTTAATTAGAGCCTATCGGCTCTCTGTTAATAGAGTAAAAAGCTGCTATCGCAGTCAATACAAGGCTGTAACTTTATCACTTTTCACTTTAAAATTGAGCGCTTGAGTTCACTTTTAACAATTGAGCGTACAGTAATTACATTAGTTGCAATACAACAGGGTAGTAATATGTCATAAACTGTAAAGCAACAGGGGATTGAGAATACAAGAGCGATGTGTTTGCTCAAATCAAAATTTATGCTGATTTCCACTCTAGAGGCAACAGATCTCAAGCTATTTTACAGTTATTAGAAACTGGTTTGAATGCTGTCAGTACTCAGCCAAGTGAGCCACTGCAAGATA
Organism: Oculatellaceae cyanobacterium; assembly: GCA_036702875.1. Classification (GTDB taxonomy): domain Bacteria; phylum Cyanobacteriota; class Cyanobacteriia; order Cyanobacteriales; family PCC-9333; genus Crinalium. The sequence goes on from DATNQB010000023.1 coordinate 6,859, forward strand.
ATGTGTTGCAACGTCTAACAGTAATGGAAACTTCCTTGGGGGAGTTAAGCGCCACCAGAGATTAAGCTGGCTCTCTCAGGCAACTGATTGAAGGGTTGGAAGCTCTGCGCGATAGTATTCTGTCAGGGCTGAAGTTAGGAAAACAAGCACCTGGGTATAAAGCTGCACAAAAAGCCTTGGATCACTTTATTAGTCAATTAACTGGCGGTACTTAGATTACAAAATTGGCAATGTAATAATTTAAATTACTTACCAATCAAGCCTAAAAATAGGGGATTGAGTAGTAAATAAATATTAGGTTGCCCCTGGTTGCACTTTTCTTCTATTTACTTTGTGTAATAACAGCGCGCGCTCATCACCTTAGATCAGATTGTTAGAAGCAACATTTTTGGGATATCTAAATTTTCGACTGTGACGATTGCTACAAAATCAAACTGCTTCTCAAGAGTGTAGGTAGGGTTATCCCCTCTGTCCTATTGTGATTTTACCAATTGAAGTAGCGATGTCCCTGAGCAAAACCTTGCCCATCTCAGATTTAGTCCGCCACCTGCGACAGCATCTCAACCTGTCTCAAGAGAAGTTTGCTGCCAAATTGGGAGTTTCATTCAAAACAGTGAATCGGTGGGAACGAGGGCATAGTGTACCCTCACCAATGGCACTGAAGCTAATTGAAGATTTATTGGAATCGCTCGGCGAACCTGGAAAAGCTTTATTGAAACAATACTTCCCAGGGAGAGAAGATGTCTGAAGCAGTGCCATCTTCCCGTTTAGACGATATTTTGATCACAGCGGCGTTAGCTGAACGGTCGCCCAGAACCCCTAATTTACAGGCGGAAATTGAATCTCTCCATAAGCTAGCGAGGCAACTGGCAGAGCAGCCCCAAGCGATGCTCAAGACTCTGGTGACGATAGCGAAAGAGCTTTGCCAAGCAGGAACCGCCGGAGTGAGCTTACTAGAAGTAACGGACGACTCTGAAGAAATCTTTCGCTTTTGTGCGATCTCTGGGGCGTTAGCAGACTATGAAGGAGAAACAGCGCCAAGGTTTAGTCCCTGCGGCACCTGCCTAGACTGCCAAGCTCCTCAACTTTATTCCTATCCTGAGCGATATTTTACCTACTTACAGTCCGAGAAACCGACGATAGTTGAGAGTCTAGTCATTCCGTTAATAGGTGATCACAAGGCGCTAGGCGCAATCTGGATCGTGTCGCATGATGAAGCGCGACAATTTGATGCCGAAGACGTGCGGATTATGACCAGCCTCGCTGACTTTACCGCTGCTGCCCTGCAAAGTATTCATCTGCGTCAAACGGCTCAAGTTGCATGGCAGCGTGAGCAAGCTGCCCGTATTGAAGCTGATGCTACCCGTCAAGCACTGAATGAATCAGCCCAACGAGCCATTGATATTCTAGAAAGTATTACAGATGCCTTTGTGTGTGTTGATCACCAATGGCGAATTACCTATGTCAATCAGGAAGCATCTCGGTTAACCAAGCTGCAACCAGAAGAAATGATTGGTAAGTCGCATCAGGAATTGCCACCCTGGGTAATCGGTACGCTCATGGAGCAAACTAAAAAGCGGATTGCGGCGGAACTAGGTGCGACACATTTTGAAGCGTTTGATCAATTGAGTTCAATGTGGCTAGAAATCCATGCCTATCCCTGTAAGGTAGGGTTTAATATTTATTTTCGAGACATTACTGAGCGTAAACAGGACAACGTTAAACGCCAGCAAGCAGAATCCACCTTGCGCGAAAGTGAATTCCGCTTTCAGATGATTGTCGAAAGTGCGAAAGATTTTGCCATCTTTACGCTTGACCTTAATGGCATAGTCACAAGCTGGAATTCTGGAGCCGAGAGGTTGTTAGGCTACAAAGAGGCAGAAATTATCGGTCATTCCAGTTACATTCTTTTTACACCAGAAGATAATGCGACTGAACGACCTATGAAGGAAATCCAGACCTCTCTTTTAGAGGGACGAGCAGAGGATGACATTTGGCACGTTCGCTCTAATGGCAGCCGTTTGTTTGCCAATGGCTTGATGATGCCGTTGCAGGATCAAGCAGGTAACGTTCAGGGACTGGTTAAGATTCTGCGAGATATGACCGAAGCGCATCAAGCACAGGAGCGTCAGCAGTTTTTGTCACAAGCCAGTACAGTGCTGACAGAGACAATTGATTACAAAACCACGTTAGTTAATATTGCGCGGTTGGCAGTGCCGTTTCTGGCTGACTATTGCTTCTTTGATATCCTCAACATCAATCATACTATCGAACGAGTTGGCTGGCATCACCGCGATCCGGCTCTTGTAGCCTGGTTTGAGCAATTACAGCACTATGTGCCACACTCAGACGATGAAAACCACCCGATTACGAAAGTGATCTTCACTGGCAACGCCAACTTTGTGCCTGACGTTACCCAGGCATGGATGCAAGCCGCAGCCACCAGTGCCGACCATTTGCAATTTATGCAAGGGTGTCAACTGCGATCGCTAATCACTGTCCCTTTGATTGCTCATGGTCGTAGACATGGAGCGTTAACCGTTTGCTTAACCGCAGACTCAAATCGCCAATATAATGCGGCAGATTTGGCTCTGGCAGAAGAATTAGGGCATCGGGCAGCATTGGCATTAGACAATGCCCGTTTATATCAGCAGGCGCAGTCAGCCAACCAAATGAAAGATGAGTTTTTGGCAGTGTTATCCCATGAGTTGCGCTCACCACTCAACCCAATTCTGGGTTGGCTTCAAATGCTCCGCAGAGGTAGTTTAGACGCTGCCAAAACCGCAAAAGCCTTGGAAATTATCGAGCGTAATGCCAAACTGCAAGCCCAACTGGTTGAAGATCTGCTGGATGTCTCCCGCATCCTGCGTGGCAAGCTCCATCTCAATCTAGGGCCAGTCAATTTGGCGACCATCATTCAAGCCGCTATTGAAACTGTTAATTTAGCAGCCCAAGCTAAATCAATTGAGATCAACACAACACTAGATTCTCCAATTCCAGTGATTTTGGGAGATGCCGCTCGGTTACAGCAAGTCCTTTGGAATCTCCTCTCCAATGCCGTTAAGTTCGCACCCGAAAGAAAGCGGGTTGAAGTGCGGTGTTGTCAGCTTGATAGCCAAGCTCAGATCACGGTGAGTGACACAGGCGTTGGTATTCCTCACAGCTTTTTGCCTTATGTGTTTGACTACTTCCGACAAGCCGATGAAGCAACTACCCGCCGATTTGGGGGACTGGGTTTAGGGTTGGCGCTGGTGCGTCAAATTGTTGAGGCGCATGGTGGAACGGTGTGGGCAGAAAGCCCTGGTGAAGGACAGGGTGCAATTTTCACGGTGAGATTGCCGCTAATACCTGCCCAAACCAACAAGGGGCAAGATAGTCAAATAAAAGAGGGTGCTTTTGATTTACAGGGTACTCAAATTTTAGTTGTGGATAATGAGCCGGATGCTTTAGAGTTTGTCGCCTTTGTATTGGAGCAAGCTGGAGCCAATGTTATTACAGCTACTTCGGCAGATGAAGCGTTGGCACTCTTCATCCAATCTCCACCCGATGTGCTGGTTAGTGATATTGGAATGCCCAATACTGATGGCTATATGCTGATGCAGCAGGTGCGACTCTTTGAGGAGAAACAACGCGAATCGCTTTCACTCAACCATCGTAGACAGGTCAGCGCGATCGCACTCACCGCTTATGCCGGAGACATCTATTCTCAGCAGGCAATGGCCGCAGGGTTTCAACGGCATCTTGCCAAACCCGTTGATCCACTTGTGTTAGTCAAGACAATTGCTGCTCTGGTGAAGCAAAGCCGATAGTTTTAATCCACTCTGAGTTACCAATGACTTACTTGGGTCTACAGCTTTTTTACTGCATGGCCAAGGGATGTTGATGGAAATGAATCACTAGGTAATCTACGAGTGGATTGAGTAGCTGTTACAGTTTCAGCTAGTGTTTCTACTGCTGGTGTAGCTTCTCAAAATGGCAGTTGAGCCAAGATTCTTAATGCTCCTCAAACGCCGTCACCTTTGGTAACTGGATAATAAAGCTTGTCCCCTTGCCCTCTGCACTTTCAACCCCAAGTGTCCCTTGATGCGCTTCAGTAATGCTCTTGGCCAAAAATAATCCTAATCCCCAGCCAGTTTGCTCTTCAGCACAGATGGTTCGACGAAATTGTTGAAATAGGATTGATTGAGCGTCTAGGGCAATGGGATTGCCTTCATTATGGATAGTCAGGTTGATCTGCGTTTCAGTTTGCTGGAGCGTAAGTGTAATCGGCGTATTAGGAGCGCCATACTTCACAGCGTTAATTGCTAAATTTTCAATCACTCGTTGTATTTGTTTACGGCTGCATTTCGTTTTGATCTCAGAATCAGAAATCACAACAAACCGCTCTCCATAAGCGAAGTTCAAATCCTCTGCTACCTCATGAACTAGCACCTCTAAATCGCATTCAACAAATTCCATCTTTAAGCTCTGTCCTGTCCGCAGCCGACTCGCATCAAGCAGATTTTGAATCATCGAATCTAGCCGATTGACCGCAGCAAGCATCCTCGTCGCCACATCAGCATGGGTATCTCCTCGTTCCAGCCGCCGTAGAGTTAGTTGAGTTCCCATTTTTACGACATTAAGAGGCCCTCTGAGGTCGTGAGTTAGAGTCACCATAAATAGCTCTTGAATATCTTGCAGCGTCGCGGAGAATTGAGTGGCCGCGTCATTAACGGATTGCTCAATAGAGCGGATAATAATATCTCGATCCTGCACTCCTAAAGGTGCTTCTTCTTCTAAAACTTGAAAGATTACTTCACGCAGGAGGTGATACTCGAAGATCAGGTGACTCATGGAGTAGTCAGCATACCCCGCCCGTTCATGCCCATGCAACTTGCCAATCCGCGTACTTTCTACCTCGTCGGCTGTGATGCGGGCAGATGTTCTGACAATTCTATTTGAGAGTTCATCTACCAGTTGGTTTAAATACAGAGGTAGCGAATCTTGCAAGACCAGAGAATTTTGATGCGCTGATGCACTGACTTGATCACGCGCCCGCTTCTCCCAGATCCGCATAATTTTTTCAGCATTTTGTTTAAGACGATCAGACGCTTGGTTGGACATCACTTCGGAATTTTTTCTAAGTGGCTGTTGAGAGGGCATTCTCTTCCTGATTTTTATGTCCGGCCAGCAATATTGCAAGTATATAAACTTTTCAATTTTAGTTTTTCAACCCAAGATATCGCTGCCAAAATATAGTAGATGTCATGTCCTTTGAAGCACTTTTCCATTCACTACTTACAGATGACCATTGACTACTACTTTCAGCAGCAACTTTAAACCACCTAGTCAAAAGGTTAATAGCAGTTAATTTATCTATCTGATTTTGGCTATCATAGCTTTTACTAAGCTTTAAAATGTTTAAATGCAAAACTTCCGGCTCAGAGTTCTTAATAAAAATTGGCCCTTTTATATAATCTTCAAAAGATTTTATAACCATCTCTACATGATTATAATCAAACCTTGATAAAGACTGAAGTATTACTTTTGTAAAATGCTCAACTGTATCCATATAATCTATAAAATAATGGATAGCATAAGTAATTAAATCATTACGGATATAATAATAAGTTTCCCAATTTAAATTCTTTGCCGAAGCAGGTTGATGCCAGACAGCTAGCGATGGAAAAGCTACTATTTTGTTGCCCAAATCTTTAATTCTTAAACAAAACTCTATATCATCTACCTTAATAAATAAAGGTAGTGGTAATTTAATTTTTTCAACAACTTCTCTAGAAAAAGAAAAGAACCAAAATCCTCCATAATCTATATGTTCTTCCACCAGCAACCTGTTGAGAGAACTAGAACTTCGTAGATCAATATTATTATTAACAGCAGTTAATGACCCAGGTGCAAATCCTCTAGTTTTAGAATCTTCGTTATACGTTGCTCCTGCTTCATATAACATATGCTTTTTCTCTAAATTTAGCAGTCCGCCAGCTACTGCCAAATCAATCTTGGCGTACTCATGCAAAGAAAATAACCTATAAATACATTGACTTTCTAACTCTATATCATCATCCATCAGCAAAAAGTGAGAGTAGATGTTCTCCTCTAGAGCTTCAACTAGCCCTCTAGTAAAACCACCACTTCCACCCGCATTTATATTGGGAAAAATTTGCAGATTTGGCTCTCTGAAATCAGCTTCGTTTAAAGTTCTACCATTATCAACAACAAATACTTTGAAGTTTTTAGCTTGCAGTAATTTATCTTGAGAGATCCTGGTTAATGTATTTTTTATATAATCCTCTTTTTTGAAGGTGCAAATGACAATTGCTAACGATACTTCTCTAGTTTTATTTTCATCAGTTGCTATCCACGCCTCTTTAAATGCACCTTGTTCACTAGAACAGGTGATCTCAAAATATATTCTGCCAGCTTTTTCATTTTGAATAAGATTTATTGGTAAGATTTTTACAGGTTCTGAAAATTGACATTTTTCAAAATCCTGTTCAGAAATAATTTCTCTGTTGTGCTCTCCATTAACTTCTCTGTAAACAGAAATTTGAAAATCTCCTTCAAGTTTTAGCAAATAATAGATAGAGCTAAGACTTGTATATTTAGTATAAAATCTTTCGTAAAAGGAATTAAAGTAAGAATTTGAAGATACAATTCCACCATGGCTTAAGACAACTTTTTTATCATCTTCCTGGTAGTTTATAGAGGCAGATTCATTACACTGGATGTATAAATCAGAAGTATCGGCTGATTTAGGAAGGTTTATTCCACCTACTATATTCATGTAATATCTACCTATTCTTTAGTAAAAATACTTGTTTTATTTGACTGATATTAAACAGTCTTACCTTAAGAATTAATTTGTAAATACCTTCTAATTCTTCTCCCGCCAGACATATTAACTTTTCTCAGAGTTTTTAAGTTGTGGATAAAGGGATTGATATCGCATCCAAGCCTCTTCTATAGCTGGTTCAACTGGTTGGGGAGTTGCAGCAAGCGTTGGCGTGGCTGCCAGTTTCAGTGTGTCATTAGTATCGGTGAATACACCAATTCCTATACCCGCCAGTAGAGCAGCACCACGCGCAGAAGCAGCAGCAACTATAGTTGCATAGAGGGGTATTCTCAATACATCAGTTAGTAATTGTTTCCAAGGCATTTCTGCCGTTCCACCGCCTGCTAAACGCAGTTCTGTTGCTTGAAAACCTGTTGCCTCAAGTGCCTCTAAACCTTGTCGCAAGGCAAAAGCAACTCCCTCTAAAGCTGCCCGCATCATGTGCGCCTGTGTGTGATGAAGTCCCAGCCCCACCCATGCCCCACGTATATATGGGTCAAGGTGCGGAGTTCGCTCACCTGTGAGGTATGGCAAAAATGTCAAGCCTTCACATCCTGGGGGAACAGAAAACGCTTTAGTATAGACTTCCTGCCAACTCAACCCAAGGATACCTCGCACCCACTCCAGGGCTAACCCAGCATTTTGGATAGCGGCAAGGGTGTACCACCCGTTAGGTATGGCGGCTCGATATAAATGTGTCCGACCATGAGGATCGATAATTGGTTGGGAGCGAGGTGTAATGATTTGAGCGCCTGTGCCAATGGTGAGTTGCACTAAACCAGGTTCTAGTAGTCCATTACCAAGTGCCGCCGCTGCCGTATCCGCAGCACCAGCGATAACGGGTAAGCCCACAGGTAAGCCAAGATGCTCAGAAGCAACAGTTGTTAGGTAGCCTGCGATCGCACTAGAGGGGATAATTTTGGGTAGCCAATCACAACGTAGATTTAGCGCTGAAATTGCATCCCAAGCCCAGTTGTCTTCGACAACATCGTAAAGCAATGTACCACTAGCGTCAGATGGTTCTGTTGCCACTTCTCCAGTCATCCGTAACCGTAGCCAATCTTTTGGCTGAAGTACCCAACGCGCTTGGGCGTAGACAGTAGGCTCGTGTTCTCTTAGCCACAGCAAGGTGGAACCAGCCATGCCTGCTGTAATCGGGTTGCCCAATCGCTCTAGAATAGCTGCATCGAGGGACTGATAAGTGTTAAGTGTGGCACTAGAGCGAGTATCTGCCCAAAGGATAGCAGGACGTAGGGGCTGACCCGAATCCGAAGCTAGGACAACACCGTGCATTTGCCCTGAAAGTGCGATCGCCTGTACTTGGTCAGCGTGATTTCCCACTGCCTGCCTAACAGCCTTTGCAGCAGCTAACCACCAATCGCCTGGTTCCGACTCAGCCCATCCAGGTTGGGGAGAATGAACAGGATAGGAGCTTGATGCTTCACCTGTAACGGTTCCGTCTATCGCTAAGAGCAATGCTTTAGCAGAGCCTGTTCCTAAATCTATGCCAAGCAGCATCAGGCTAGTCCTCACCTACTTAAAAGTTAAAATTAGATTATTTGCTTTATTAAGGAAATAATTGCTATTTAAGCTGATAGTGCCATTACTATGTCTGCGAGAATTGGGTGAGGGTTCCTTTAGCACCGAACTCCTGTAAAGTACGCAACTGGTCAGCAACGGTTTCGACGAAACGTGGCGACTGTTCTAAATCTCCAAAAATTTCCGAGATGCTGAGTAATGGTCTGGGATCTAATTCATTCAATCTGGCGCGTTGAATGAGGATATCTGCTAATGGGTCATCAATCGGAATAGGTTGCCCTTGTTCATCATAACTATTGATGTACCGACACCAAGCAGCAATCGTCAAACTTAGGTAATCGATCGCACCTCCAAGTTGTAATTTATTCCGGAGCGATCCTAAAACAAACTTAGGAATTTTGGCAGATCCATTCAGACACAGGCGTGGAAGCTGATCGCGAATTTTAGGATTGGAAAACCGTTCGATTAAAGTCTTTTTATACTCGTCTAAATCAATCCCAGGAACGGGTTGGAGCGTTGGTGTCACCTCGTCCATCAAGTTAGCGACTGCTTGCTGGAACAAGGGATCAGCCATGACTTCATAAACGTAGTTATAACCTGCCAGAGAGCCGAGATAGCCAATCAGCATATGACTGGCATTGAGTAGCCGGATTTTCATCATCTCGTAGGGATGAACATCCTTAGTCATCTGAACACCAACAGATTCCCAATCGGGTCTGCCTGCACAAAAGCTATCTTCGATTACCCACTGAATGAAAGGCTCCGCGACGCATGGAAACGCATCATCAATACCAAATTCCCCAACCATTTTGATATCTGCTGGGGTTGTGAGGGGAGTAATGCGATCAACCATGCAGTTGGGAAAGGCAACGTATTCAGCAATCCAACGTCCTAAATCTGGATCGCGCAGTTGGGCAAATGTCGTTAGCATTTTCCGCACCATGTTGCCGTTGCCCTGGATATTGTCGCAGGACAGTATTGTAAAGGGTGCTAATCCCTGTTTGCGTCGCTTTTCGAGTGCGGCTGTCAAAAAACCGTATGTCCCGATTGGTTGGTCAGGATTTTGCAAATCATGCTGCATCGTCGGGTGGTTGACATCGAAATTGCCACTTCCTTCAATGTAGTAGTAGCCGCTTTCAGTAATCGTGAGAGTCACAATTCGGCATTCCGGAGCTGCCATTGCTTCGATAACTGCTTGACGATTGTCTGGTGCAAACAGGTATCGGGTGATCGAACCGATGACTCTAGCGCGATCTCCTTCTAGTGATCGCTCAATTAAGGTATACAAATAATCTTGGGACAGAAGCGCATCCCGCATTCGCCTGTCAAAATCGTAGTCCAGCAATCCAACACCACAGATTCCCCAATCACTACCAGGATTCTGATGGAAATAATCATCAAGATAAAGCGCTTGATGCGATCGATGAAATCCACCCACCCCAATATGCACAATCCCATTAGTAATTTGATGGCGATCGTACTTTGGTACGCGCACGTTTCCAGGTAAACGAGCCAGGGATGCTTCATTGAGCTTGATTGTTGAGCCTGTGCTGGTATTGCTGTTCATCTTGTTTGTGTTAAAGCGACTGTGCCTGGTCAAGATCAACGGCATCAAGCGATCGCTGTCAATGCCGTTTATCTTTAAACTGGGATTGCTGACAATATCTTGATCAGATCGTGCATTCGCTCGATCACTTGCTCGGCACCAGCCGACTGAAGAGCATCGGCACGGCTGCTTCGTTCATCCTCGGTGATATGAGTTCCCCCTACATAACCGATAATCTGCCCAATTCCTGCGGCAACAGCAGCTTTTACCCCACTGAGAGAATCTTCAACTGCCACGCAATCCGAAACTTCAGCATCCAGAAACTTCGCTGCATATAGGTAAATATCAGGAAGCGGTTTGGGTCGCGGAAAGGGGAGAGAGTCGTGTGCGCTAAATACCTGCTCGCTGGGGAAATAGTCGCTCAGGGCAGCAGCAGTCAGGCAAGCACTCAGTCTCTGTAAGCTACTGTTACTCACTAGGGCATATTTGAATCCGTCATTACGCAAGTAAGACAGCACTTCCAGCGTTCCTGAAGTCGCTTTGGCATCTACACTCAGCCGTTCGATCGCTCTTTTTTCTTCTTCAGCCACTAACTTATCAATATCACGCTCATTAAGATTGGTTAATGCGTCTGCGTAGATCTTCTTAAGTATTTCCCTATAAGGTTTCCCTGCGAAGTTTTTCACAAACTCATCAAGCTCATAGTGTTGAGCGCCAGGGAACTCACGAGCCACTTCATCTGTCAGTCTCCACGCGCTCTTAAGTGCTATGGTTTCACTGTCAACTACAGTTCCATCATGATCAAAAAGCACTACCTTATCATGCTGAAGCGGTTTCATTTAAAAGACCTCCCTCACTATAATTCTTAAGCGTAGTCAATAGTCCGTCGGTCTGGAGATCTCGTAAAGCTTGGTGGCATTCATGATCTACGATCTGTGTATGTTCGCAATTCTCCAATCCTAGAATCTCGCTAATCACTGCGCCTTGTTGAATTGCTGTAATTGCGCTTTGGGTATCCTTGGCATGATAGGGTTGACCAGACTCGCACGCCTCATCTCTAACTGCAAGCAGCCACGCAGCAACTGGAAGTATAATCCGCTTCATGCTGACATGACGGCTATAAGCATCCTCAAGTATCGGAAATATATACTTGCCGACTTTCCTCGCTGTCTCTGAAGAGATTCTCTCAGTAGTATCGGGAAGATCCTCGTTACTCAGCCTTAGTAACACTTGCTCCATATATTGTTGACACATCTCGCGCGGCACTGGCGTTGCTGCGGCGATGTCATCCATAAGCCGCCGAGTAAACAAGTGGAATTCCGGTAGCCGGATCGCCTCGTGCATATACTCTATACCTGCTCTTACAGCTAAACAGGCAATGAAGGAGTGTACTGCATTCAAGAATCTCGACTTCATATGTAGAAAGGGAGTGATATCGCTAGTCATAATCACTCCCGCATCTTCCCAGTTGGGGCGATCGCCTGTGAAGCTGTCTTCCACGACAAACTGCCAAAATGGTTCTGTTACAATTGGTGCGCGATCGCGAACCTGCAACAGTCGGTTAGCGTAGTTATAGTCGGATTCCTGTTCTTGAGGCACAATCCTGTCTACAACAGTATTAGGGAAAGTTGCGTTATCCCTGATGTATTCTGCAAGAGTTGGATCAAGCAGATCAGCGTAAGCTAGCACTGCTTTTTGCAGGATATCCCCGTTTCTTGGGAGGTTGTCGCAAGAAAGTGTAGTGAAGGGGGTCATTGCGCGATCGCGTCGTCGGCGCAGCGCCTCTACTATAAAACCAATTGCAGTGGTTGGAGTAGAAGGATTTCGCAGATCGTGCGCGATGTCTTCATTCCCTGTGTCGAGATTAAAACTTTTATCTAGATGGTAGCCTCCTTGAGTAATTGTCAGAGTCACAAGATGCACAGAGGGAGATGTCATCTTTTCCAGCACATACTCGCACTTCTCTCTACCATCGACAATTTCCCTAATAGAACCGATAACTTCTGCTTCCTCACGATTTTGAGCGCAACTAGAGTGTTTGGTCAAAGTGTAAAGGAATCTCTGCGGTTTCAACCTCGTCATAGTGCGTTGGCTCTTGAGGCTAACCCCACAAATTCCCCATCTCTGTTCTTGAGATCCTTTCTGTGCAAGATAGTTATGTATTATGTAGGCGAGGTGACCCCTAAAAAAACGACCAGGCCCAAAATGGACGATACCAGTATTAAGCGCCCTCCTATCGTAAGGAGACTGTTCTCTCCACAAAGCGGTTACAGTACCGAGATGAGAGCTTGAAACACTGGGTGGTTTGAGTAAGTTAACCATTGGATGTGTTAAATAAGTGTGATAAAGAGGTAAAATTAAAATAGGTCAGTGCAGGTATGGCCAGTGACCTACAAGCAGCACAAATCTCTTAAAGTGCGAAAATTTCAGGCATCCTTTGTGGCATCTACAAGGAAAGGTTTTGCCACAGGGTGATGGTGTGATTGGTAGAACAGAGAAATAAAAAATCAGGTAAATCTAATTAAGTATTAAAGATCAAGTGGTCATTAACCTGAAGTAAGGCACAAAAATACCCCACATATTGCCACTTTGTTCAACTTTGGCAAGTGCGTGATTTAAATATCTGTTTTATAAGGCGCAAATAGACTGCTTTTAACTTCTGCCTTGAGATTCCTCAATAACTCTGTACACGCTCATATTATTGACTTTAGTCGCTGCAATTCTCCGTCTTCAGGGGAATCTACAAAAAACTCTTTAGGGGGACTTATCACAACAATCAAGTGTATAGTTCACTACAAGCAGCTAAGTTAAAGTTTTATTATTTGACTAACTCGACTTAGATAAAAACTTGCTTTAACTCAGGTTTTGCACTAGAAAAATAGCAAAAGCAGGGCAATAAGGCGTTGAGCCGAGATACGATACTGTTGGCGAAATATTTCTTAACACTAAAAATTGAATTCACTTTTAACTTCTAACAAGCGAGTTTGTTTTTAAAAAGCAAATTCACTTTAAACAGTTGAGTTAAAACAGATTGAGACACTACGAACAAGTGGATCAAGATTTACTCAAGCTTTCAGTTTTACCCTTATCTAGTGCTAGTGCTAATCTAATACCTGTGTCACTTACATCTCAAGTTGGTGTTTAATCACTTGTAGCAGTTCATGAATACTAAAAGGCTTGGTTAAATAAGCATCCGCACCTAAACTTATTCCAGTTTTAATAGCATTTTTCTCTGCCACTGCTGAGAGCAAGATAAAAGAAGTATTAGCAGTAGTTGGTTCAGTTCGTAAAGTTTTTAATACCTCATATCCTATAAATTGTGGCACCATTAAATCGCAAATAATTAGATCAAGCTGATGTGTAATAGCTGCTTCAATACCTGCAATTTTATCTTGGGCTTCAACTACATTAAAATCTACAATTTCTAGAAACTCAATCAGATTATCTCTAAGTGGTGATTCATCATCAATTACTAAGATTGTTAGCATTTTTCTTCTCTAAATATAAATATTTATTAACAGTTTTAACTATTACAAGCTATCGGGTAAATTATTACACTTAACCAACTTGATTAACTTCTTGATCACATTCTTTCAAGCGTAAAAAAGCTGTTACTTTTGCTAAAAGTTCATCAAAATCAATCGGTTTACGAATAAAATTTAATGTTCCAAGGTTTAGACCTTCAACAGCATTTAGTTCTTCGTGAGCAGTTAGTAACACAATGGGAATGTCAGGGAGTTCTGGGTTTTGTCGGATTTTCTGTGTAACTTCATAGCCATCCATGTCGGGCATCAGAATATCTAGCAGTATCAAGTCAGGAGGTGAAGCCTGGACTAGATTTAGAGCTCCCCTACGACTTTCTGCAAGTTCAACTTCGTACCCTTCTGCTTCTAAGATGGTTTGCAGCAGAGTTAAGTTGTCCATTAAATCGTCAACAACGAGAATCCGATAGCATGGTGAAGAAGACATAATAATGCTTTGTGTAAGGAAAAAGTTGCAATTCCCCCCCTCTTAACGATTGCTAGTTCCAAATATAAGAACATCATTCTTGGAATAGGTAAGTGTAATTATTTTATAGCTGCAATTTTCTTGATAATTCTCTACAGTTTCTAATCAATTCGATGGCAGGTTGATCAACAGTAGCTTTGAGGCGATTACCCAAAATTATCAAGGTGCGATCAGTCCCTTTATGGATATCTACTTGTTTACAATTGAAAGATAATTTTTATAAGAAAAAATTTTCGCTTAGTCAGCAATCCGAGCAATTTTTAATGTATAGTTCACATACATAGATATTGCTGATTATATAAATAATATGTTATGAAAATCCGTCCTTCCAAGAGTAATGAAAAACTTCCGTTACAACTTTTACTCATTGTTCCGTTTGTTTTACAAATTTTTGCAGCGGTCGGGTTAGTAGGATATTTATCATTTAAAAATGGTCAGAAAGCAGTCAACACCCTAGCAGACCAGTTGATGGAGCGAACTAGCGGTACAGTAAATCAACATCTGGATTCCTATCTGTCCATTCCAATCAAGATAATTCAGATGGATGCTGACGCGATCCAGATGGGATTGCTGGATGTGCGCGATCGCAAAACTGTGAGTAAGTATTTCTGGCATCAGTTGCAGGCGTACGACCTGACATACATTGGTATTGGACTAACTACAGGTGCTGGTGCAGGAGCCGGACGCTATGACGGCAAAACTGTTGTGATCGATGATTGGGATGGCAAGCCGCCTAATAAAATTAACAGTTATGCAACAGATAATCGGGGTAATCTTACGACTAAGATAGCAGACTATGAGTGGAACAACTTCAAAGAATCCTGGTACACAGAACCTTTGAAAGCTGGAAAAACTGTTTGGTCGCGGATATATAGCATAAATTATCCTAATTATCCTTATATTGTGGCTTCGGTGGGTCGCCCTATCTACGATGTAAAAAATCGTCTACTAGGGATGGTTGCAGCAGATATCCATCTATTAAAGCTTGGGGATTTCTTAAAAAGAATAGATGTCAGTAATTCAGGACAGATATTTATTCTAGAGCGCAATGGAATGTTGATTGCCAATTCTAGTAAAGAGCAGCCGTTTACTATTACTAATGGGGAAATCAAGCGTTTGAAGGCAATTGACAGTCCCGACCCTGTTATCCAGGGAATTACTCAACAACTTCAGCAAAGCTTCAACAATTTGCAAGGTATTACCAAACCAAAAAAGCTGCGGTTTGACCTGCAAGGAGAACCACACTATGTAACAGTTAAACCTTGGCGCGACCAGTATGGGTTGGATTGGTTAATCGTGGTGAGTGTCCCGGAGCGCGTCTTTATGGCACAAATCAACGCCAACAATACCACCACAATCTATCTATGTTTAGGGGCGTTAGGAATAGCCTGTGCGATCGGGTTATTTACCTCTGGTTGGATTACCAAACCAATTCTAAAACTCAGCCAGACAAGTGAAGCAATGGCATCTGGCAACTTAGATCAAACTGTAAAACCTAGCGGTATTAAAGAACTAAATACCCTTGCTAACTCCTTTAACTACATGGTAAGGCAACAAAGCCTAGCGGCTTAGTGTAATAGATTGTTATTTAATATTATAAACAATAAAAGCTGCTATCGCAGTCTAAACAAGGCTGTAATTTTATTACTTTTTACTTTAACATTTTTAACAGCTTTAACGGTTAATAGTCGAGCTTGCTTTTACTTTTAACATGGGGGCATTGTGGATTATGTTTGTGTTCGCAATACTGATGCTATCCCACAAGTCTTTTTAATATTCATTCGCTTCTTCGATTGCGGGCAAAAGCATCATTGAACTTGCTACTGATCAATATCTTGGTTTAATCTGCCCCTACAAGTCAATCAATTCTTATTACGGGTAATGAGAGCGGATATGATATTAGATAAGTAAGTAAATTTTTATTTGGTAATTTGGCTTTGGTATTTGCTTTTAAGGGAAAGGGGAAAATTGCGCTCGTGTTCATCTATTTACACAACAACTTTCCCAACTACTTAGTCCCTAGCGTCTGATAATCTCTAGAGAAGCGGAAGTTGAAGAGTTAAGATTACCATATCCGGTTAAACCCGAAAGTATGTTTGTCCCATCTACAGTTACGCTACCGGACACATTTGCCTGTCTAGAAGAACCAATTGATCTATAGCTAGATGAGTAACCTGCTCCTTGATAACGGTAGTGGCTATTACCACGAGAAACATCACCTGTACCAGTCCAATTAATATTTACATCCGCATTTTTTGTAGTGCCTGTAGAGTAATCGGTAACGACGAATGTACCCTTTAAATTGGCTGAATCAAGTTGTTTGCTGAGTGTGGATGTAAAATCATTAGATGAACCGTAACCAGATGAATATGCACCAGTGCAGAAGTTGTAGCTCGAGTATGAAAGGAAAGCGTATTTTTGAGCAGTTGGCGCACCATTCGTTTTAGTAACGTTGTCAGCAGCAGAAACATATACACCCGTAGAACTACACTCATCATATTGATAAAAATCGGCATAAGCATTTTCTCCCTTAACTTGATATTTAGAAGTAGTTGCAGCCATTGCAGGTAAGCCCATACTTAATGCAACTAAAGCAGTTCCTAAGCCCAACATTACTTTTTTCATGGTTTTTATCTCCGTGTTTTTTCTTAAGCTAAGACACAACTAGAGAAGGCTGCTTTCCGCAAGAAGTTTCGTTTAATTGAATAAGTTTTCAATTTTATTGAGAAATTACCGTCTGAAAGATATCTTTTTATAAGAGTTAGAACTGTTACGCTGTAACTGTCGCTCAATTGCGGGGGCGACACATCATTTTTATTTGCGTCTACTGCCTATTGGTAGCAGGGGCTAACATTTAAAGCAGTTCTAGCAACAACTCAACCTCACGCAAGCTGATTTTAGACTTGGGTAACTTCTTTCTAAATTGGTTGAGCAGTTCTGTGGGTTCTGGCAGTTGGACAATAGTTGGCTCAGTTGGTTGCCTCTGAGCTTGATATAGCTCTGCTCTTAATCCTGTTAACTCTCCTGAAAATATCTCGTCTAGTGAATTCTGCGCTTGATGCAACTGATTCGATATAACCCTTTGTTCTAGTGATTCCTGTCTTTGTGTTGACTGTAATTCTGCCAACTTCTCAGTTAATTTTTGATTTTCTAGGTCTAAATCGCCAACCTCACAAGTGAGCCAATCAACTTCCTGATCCAGTTTCTTGAGTTCAGTTGATACCATTGGCTGACTTTGTAGTTCTTGGAGTTTCTGCCTGAGAGAATTACGCTCATCTATCAGACTGTCAACTTTTTTGAGATTTTATCTTGGTAAGTAGCAAGTAACTCTTTTACCTCTCCTATAACTTCAGTTTTTAGCTCTGCCTTAATATCTTCTAGTGTGTCTTGTATTTGTGTACCATTAGCTGGCTGTATATGTACCACTTTTGCTTCTGTGTGTTCTGACTGTGTGCCATTCTTTAAACCATTTTCTAAAATGCGCTTGGCTACTTGATGCAAACTTTCATTCTCATTTCTGGCAGAATTTAGCCGTTGCAACAAGTCTGGGGATAGTCTGAACTTAATAATGTTTGAATCCATAACTGTCTACTCTGTACCACTTCCACTATGGTACACATTGGTACACATTCATGTGCTATATTTCTGCGTTAGCAGGAGCAAATTGAAGTGTACCAGTAGAACCTAAGTTTTACAGATAATTTTTAGGCTTATGTCTTGAGGGATATTACTTCGTTGCCAAAACAAGCCAAGGTTAAGAATAAAGAACTTTATAAAGTCTGCGAGCTATGGCGTTTCATCAGCAATACGTCGGTATTGAACAGCCAGCCATCGGTCAATTGATTCGAGAACTCCGACAAACCGTGAAGCTGACCCAAGAAAAGTTCGCGGTTCACCTTGGGGTATCCTTCCCAACGATTAATCGCTGGGAAAATGGTCATGCCACTCCCTCTCCTTTAGCTCAAAAGCAAATTGAGATGCTTTTGAATCAGCTATCGGAATCAAGTGATGCTAAGGTACGAGAACGCTGCCAGTCCATGCGAGGAAAATATTTTTCATAAGGAACTAAACGCATGAGGGCAGAGGAATCGAGGGCAATGGCAGAGAAGTTGTTTGTTAGTGGCGGTGAGTTAGGGGCGTTGCTACGAGACTCCTTCGGAGACGCTTTGCGAACGCACGATTGGTCGCAAACGCCATTGGGTGCAGTCGAAACCTGGTCAGACGACCTAAAAACGGCAGTGCAAATTTTACTAACTGAACTTGATCGAACCAAATCCCCCGAAGAGACGCAGCCAGACGCTCAAGATCTTCAGGATAACTTTGCTGTCCTACAGGCGGCAAATCAGCTTAATGCGTTCCGAGTCAAACTGGCAGAAGCCCTCCGCCCGCTCACCGATGCTTTAGAAATACAAGCGATCGCCGCTCGCATTTTGGGCGAATCTTTAGAGGCAAGTCGTGTCATTTACATCGAAGTGGTATCGGCTGGTGAAGAGGTCGTCGTTCATTGCAACTACACCAATGGTGTAGCCGAGTTGAGCGGACGATACCGTTTAGAGGACTACCGACGCAACCTAACTGCTGATCATCAGGCTGGGGACACCCAAGTTGTAACCGATATTCCCAATGATCCAAAATATACGGATGCCCAGAAGACGAGATACCGTGAGATTGATATTGCTGCACACATTGATGTGCCGCTGATCAAAAACAATCAATTCGTTGCCCTGCTTGCGGTTCAACAATCCACACTGCGTCAGTGGACAGAAACCGAAGTCAAACTGGTTGAAGAAACCGCAGAACAGACCTGGGCAGCCGCTGAACGTGCCTTGGTCGAAGCAGCCCTGCGCGAGTCGGAAGCCAAATATCGCACCTTGTTTGAGTCGATTGACGAGGGCCTTTGCGTCGTCGAGATGTTGTTTGATGAGAACGACACGCCAGTTGATTACCGCTTTTTAGAAATTAATCCAGTGTTTGAGCAGCAAACCGGATTGCAACAAGCCGTCGGTAAAACAGCACGTCAGTTAGTGCCAGATATAGAAGACTTTTGGCTCGCAACCTACGGCTCAGTTGCCTTAACGGGTGAACCCATTCGCTTTGAAAATTGTTCTGTACCGATGAACCGCTGGTTTGATGTTTATGCCTGCCGCACCGGACAACCGGAAGACAAAAAAGTAGCGATCGTCTTCAAAGATATTAGCGATCGCAAGCAAGCTGAAACCGCTTTGCTGCAAAGCGAAGCGCAGAGCCAAAATATCTTGGAGAGCATTACCGACGGATTCTTCGCGCTTGACCAAAATTGGCGGTTTACCTACGTGAATCCACAGGCAGAACGCATCCTTGATCGGACTCCAGGCGATCTGCTCGGCAAGGTGATCTGGGAAGAATATCCGGGCACCGTCGGCATGGAATTCGAGCGAGCCTATCGCCAAACTGCCAGCGAGCGGGTTGCTTCTTCTTTTACCTCGTTCTATCCTGACCATAACTGTTGGTATGAAGCCCACGCCTATCCTGCCACAGACGGAATCACGGTCTACTTTAGAAATGTCACCGAGCAAGTTCAAGCGGAAGCTGCCTTGCGCGAAAGCGAGGAGAAGACTCGAAACATTCTGGAAAGCATTGAGGAAGCATTCTTTGCTTTAGATCGAGACTGGCAGTTTACTTATATGAATCGAGCGGCTGAAGTGTTGCTCGATCGGACACCGGGCGACCTGATTGGTAAGAACTTTTGGGAAGAATATCCAGGTGCCGTCGGCAACGAATTGGCAGCCATCTATCATGGAGCAATGCAAGATCGCGTGCCTGGGACAGTGACGACGTTTTACCCCGACCACGATTGCTGGTACTATGTCCGCACTTACCCCGCCGCAAACGGGATTACGGTTTATTTCAATAACGTCACCGTCCAGATTCAAGCCGAAACCGCCCTACGCGAGAGCGAGGAGCGATTCCGCAGTATGGCAGACAATGCCCCTGTTATGGTTTGGGTCACTGACTCTACGGGCTATTGCACCTATCTGAGCCGAAGTTGGTATGAGTTTACAGGTCAAACTGAAGAAACAGGCTTGGGGTTTGGGTGGTTGAATGCGGTTCATCCAGAGGACTTTGAAGATTCTAAAGCCATTTTCCTGACTGCGAACGAGCGTTATGAAGCTTTTCAGTTAGAATATCGGCTGCGATGTAAAGACGGGGAGTATCGTTGGGCGATCGATGCGGCAAGCCCTTGGTTTGGAGTCGATGGTAAATTTAAGGGATTTATTGGTTCCGTGATTGACATCAGCTTACGCAAACAGGCAGAAGAAACGTTGCGTGAGAGCGAGCAACGGTTCCGACTGATGGCAGATGCCGTCCCGCAAATCGTTTGGATTACGGATGCACAAGGGCGGGTTGAGTTCTTCAACAAGCAATGGAGCGACTACACGGGCGTTCCTTACGAACCGACAACGGCGGCTGAGGTGGCGGCTAGCTTTGTTCACCCAGACGATGGCGATCGCACAATGGAGGCGTTTGACGAAGCGCGACGCAACGGCAGCATTTTCTCAGTCGAACACCGGATTCGTTCTGTAACGGGAAGCTATCGCTGGTTTCTGGTGCGTGCTGAGCCTTACCGAGATTTGCAAACGGGCGAAATCATTCGCTGGTTCGGCGCATCGGTCGATATCCACGATCGCAAACAAGCCGAAGCCATCATCACCACAGACCTGGAAAATACTCGGCTATTGCGCGACTTGAGCGTACGACTGATCGCTGAAGACAACATCCAGGTGTTTTACGACGAAATTATGGCGGCTGCCATCACTCTGACACGAGCCGATGCGGGCACCGTTCAGATCTTAGACAAAGCGACGCAAGAGCTAGTCTTGCTTGCATCCCAAGGCTTTGACCAAACGATAATCGACCATTTTGAGCGAGTGAATGCAAGTTCAAACACCTCCTGTGGCCTTGCCTTGCTCAGAGGTACTCGCGCCTTCATTGATTTTGATATGCCAGAGTGCGATGACCCCTGTGGTGCTTTACGGATGCACGTCAACGCTGGCTATCTCTGTGCCCAGTCTACGCCACTGCTCTCCCGTTCCGGCAGACCGATCGGTATGGTTTCAACGCATTGGCGTAAACACCACCGTCCGACTGAGCAAGAACTCCGTTTTCTGGATCTGTTGGCGCGTCAAGCTGCCGATTTGATTGAACAGCGACAGACTGAAGCCGAACGCAGACAAGTTTTAAAACGCGAACAGGCAGCGCGAGAAGAAGCCGAATCTGCTAACCGTATCAAAGATGAATTTTTGGCAGTACTGTCCCATGAATTGCGATCGCCCCTGAACCCGATCCTGGGGTGGACGCGGCTACTGCAAAACGGCAAACTCGATGAAGCCCGCAGAGCCGAAGCCTTAAAAACGATCGAACGCAATGCCAAACTCCAAACACAGCTAATTGAAGACTTACTTGACATCTCCCGCATTATGCAAGGCAAGCTGTCGCTAACAGCGACTCCCA
Source organism: Oculatellaceae cyanobacterium (assembly GCA_036702875.1). Classification (GTDB taxonomy): domain Bacteria; phylum Cyanobacteriota; class Cyanobacteriia; order Cyanobacteriales; family PCC-9333; genus Crinalium. The sequence continues at coordinate 28,272 of DATNQB010000023.1, forward strand.
TTAGTTTGACGTTCGTCATTTCTGCGGCGATTGAAACCGTGCGTTTGGCAGCAGAGGCGAAACACATTAAAATACAGCTCGATCTTGACAATACAGTTGCGCCGATTTCTGGTGATGCTGCCCGTTTACAGCAGGTCGTCTGGAACTTGCTGAGTAATGCGGTCAAGTTCACCCCTGCAGGTGGACAGGTAACGGTTGAACTGAGGCAACTGAATCAACTGGCTCAAATTCGAGTCATCGACACGGGTAAAGGTATCAATCCGCAGTTCTTGCCTTACGTATTTGAGTATTTTCGACAGGAGGATGGTTCCACCACGCGCAAGTTTGGAGGATTGGGATTGGGCTTGGCGATCGCGCGGCAAATTGTGGAACTGCACGGAGGAAGAGTGTCGGCCCAGAGTCAGGGTGAAGAGCAAGGCGCAACTTTCATTGTGCAATTGCCAGTGATGAAACAGACAGCATCGATTGTATCTGAACCTACCGAGACCAAAACAGATGCCGGACTACCACTAGAGGGCATTCAAATTTTACTGGTAGACGATGAGCCAGATACCCGTGAGTTTCAAGCGTTTTTGTTAGAACTTCAGGGGGCTCATGTGACAGCCGTTGCTTCTGGCTTAGAAGCATTGCAAGCATTGGAACAATCGATTCCCGATGTGCTGGTGAGTGACATTGGAATGGCTCAGATGGACGGCTATATGCTACTCCAGCAAATTCGGTCGAGACCACTTCAGCACGGTGGAATGATTCCAGCTATTGCGTTGACTGCCTATGCCGCAGAAATTGATCGCACTCAGGCACTTCAGGTCGGATTTCAAACTCGTATCACAAAACCTGTGGAGCCAGAAGTGTTAGTGAGAGAAATTTTACTCTCGCTTGGACGCGCCTGAAATAGCATAGTAGTAACACGCCTCAGCCCCGGCTTGCATTGTGTGTACAGTGGCTTATATCGTCGTGTAAATAAGGCTGTAAATTTATCACTTTTTAACAGTTATTCGTATACAAATCACGGTTCTTTGAAGTTTGTACCGCGTGCGAGAGGTACTTTAGATGCGAGCGCTACAAATATAGAGGCTTGTTTTAGCTTCAAAGATTGTAACACTTTTATTGATAAAAACAATTAACATCGTTATTGTAAAGAAAAGAGTTAGTTAATGAAAAAATCAGTAACCTTTCTGTTAATTGTCGGTGCAACTACCATAGGAATTGCTTGTTCATTAGTTTCCGTTAAACCTCAGTTAGTTAAACAAGCAGTTGTTAATAAAACACTTAATTAATATTGAATGTGCGAACTGACTTATAGAGTGCAACGCGATCGCACTATTGATGATGGTGTTATAACAGTGTAAAATTCTTACAGTTTTAACTTTTAATTTGATTGCAGATCGCTACATTTATCTTGCCAATTATACCCACCTTTTCTAGGTAATTCTTCTTCAAAATCACAGGCAGCAATGGCTTTGTAACTGAGTAACCAGAAATATTCTAGCAGTCGAGATATGCACTCTATATATGAACCTCGCTCCGTACCCTCGGTTCTCTCTATATCGAGGTAAAAACGATAGTAGAGAAAACCATCAGGAAACTTACTGCGCTTGTTGTCAAAATCATCATTATTTCTCACGTCAATTTCACATTCTGGGGTACTAATGCTCCACTGTTCAATCCGACTTGATGTTAATTTAGCAATGAGTCCTACGAGTTCATTTATGTTGACATCACAATCAATATAAAGTTTGCAGTACAGCCTGTCGTAATCATTCATACTTGGTAGTGTGTATCAACTTAAATCTATCAAGTAAAAGCCAGCCTAGTTGCTAGTTTCAAAAAACCTGTTATTTAGTATTATAAAAAAAATTACATTACATTAATATATCTGTTGTCGCAGTGTTAATAGGGGTTAAAACTTATCAAAACTTCATAATAATTCTGAACAAAGTTGCGTAACGTTAAAAACTATCGAGTACTAATTCATCACGGTGATTTTTCATGAAAGAAAATGTTACTGAATTTAAGCCCAGATATATTTTGCTTGTGCGATCGCACAACTTTCAAAAGTAGTTGAAACCTTGAAAGAAAACAATCCTAAAACGCAAGCACCAGCATTAGTACCCATTTTTCGTGAAAGTCGGCGGATGAAGTTATCATCCTTAAATCAAGAAAATAAATAATAAGATCCCCGTTTTCACGCTCGAAAACGGGGTGTTTAATTAGTTAGAAAATTCAGAGAAATTTACTGGAGAAAGACTAATGTCCAAGCAACGAAACTGTAAGTTTTTTCACCGCCTGTGTTTTTGTGAACAGGTTTGAAAAAGGAATTAAGTAGTTTGTGCAGGTTCAGGTGTTTGGCTAGCTTCAGCTACACTTTCATCACCAGCGTGTTGTTTGAATTCTTGAGAACCAGCTTCTATTGAAGAGCGTTGTGAACCTGCGATCGCTTGTTCTCCCAGATTAATTTTAACTACTTGATGCTGCGCTGCTTCCACTTTAGGTAAAGTCAACGTCAAAATCCCATCTTTGTAATCTGCTTGGACTTGATCGTTTTGGATCTCTACTGGTAAAGGAATTGTCCTTTGGAACTTACCATAACGGAATTCCGAGCGGAAATATCCTTTTTCCTCTTGCTTCCGTTCATATTTGCGTTCACCACCAATGTAAACAGTATCTCGTGTGACGCGGATATCTAAATCCTTGCTATCTACCCCAGGCATTTGTGCTTTCAGCATCAAGTGGCGATCGCGATCTTCTATTTCCAACGCGGGCATCCAACCCATCTCAGATTCGCGATTAGTGCTGGCTAATTCGTTAAACAGTTGGTCGAACTGATTGCGTAAAGTTTCAATTTCGCGGAATGGTTCCCAACGTAGTAGTGCCATAGGTTTCTTTCCTCCGAAATCTTCTACAATCACTAACTTTTGTTTGTTATTAGCAGAAGTTTTTACTCTGCTCTATTTACAGGCTACCTAAGTTCAAAATTAGCTTAGTGAGGGAAACCCTACCCAATAATTAATACTTACCGCACCCGATCATAAATTGGTAGCAGAGTTTATTTTGTTTTTATTCTAATTAGCAATTTATAAAGTATATAACTAATAAGCAATCCCCTTTCAGCCAGGAAAGGGGATTTTATAAATAAAAGCTTAAGAAATTAGATGGTCAGAAATCGTTAGTTGATTGCCTATTGCTTATTGAACCTGAACCACCTAGGTAGCTTGAGCGGTTGATTCAACCACTCACTCAACTTGTTCATTCCTGCCTTAAGTTTCTGGCTTACTGCTTGCAAACCTTTACGACTGCGGAATTTTTCCTCTCCTGCAATAATTTGAGGCTCAGATTGAGCTAACCTGACTTTATATACTTGTTGATCTCCTGAGTCTAACTTTGGTAAATTCAAAGTCAGAACACCATTTTTTAGCTCAGTTTTAACTTGCTGAGGTTTCACCTCTGCGGGCATTGGAATTACACGCTGAAACTTGCTATAACTAAGTTGCGATCGCACGTAACCTCTATCCTCGGATTGTTTCTCGTAGCGATTCTCGCCAGTAATGTATACAGCGTATGGGCTGACTTCAACATCTAAATTCTTAGGATCTATACCTGGAACTTCAGCCCTAACAAGAATGCTAGAGTCAGTTTCTTCTATTTCAATCTTTAGTTCAGGAAAAATAGTAGATTCTGGATAGAGATTAAAGGAGTCAAAGCTAATTGGATCTAAGTCGTAAAATAGCCTGTCAAATTGGCGACGAAGCGAATCTGTTTCCAGGGATGGTTTCCAGCGAACGATAGTCATTAGTTGTTCACCCCCGTTAAGTAAAACCTTTAATCTTTGAATTACTTTTGACGAGTCACTTGATGATTAGGTGAGAGAGTTATTTATTACTTATCCTCTCTAATTAAAATTTAGTTAAAGCCAAAGCGTAAATATATGAAGTAAACCGTAAAATAATTAGTCGTGTTTCCCGCACTAATAGGTGATTTCAAATGCCCTGGGTTACATATGACTGATGTAGAGCGATCTCAGAACTGTCAAAAATATTTTAAAGCTTAAAACAGAGCCTTATAATGAGATCTTGCACCAAAAGAAGGGTCTAAGCAGAACAAGGTATTCAAAGGTAGATCCGGAGCGAAGTTTCAGGTAGTTCGCGCTTATTGACCGCGAACTATTTTTCAAAATTAATAATGAATAGATAGAGATTTCTTAATTTTCAACCCGATGACCTACTGTTTCACTGTCAGAATATAACTCTGACCCGCTAAAAAGTTAGTAGAATTCAAGGAATTATTTACCGCACTGTTGGAAACTTCAGCATGGGCAGATCAGGCAGGTCAAACAGTTGACCTTGAAAGTTTAAGCACTTTTCTTAAGCCTCAGTACCAGCAAAATCTGCAATGCTACAACGACGCGATAGCGCCAGCGCGCTCGCAGAGCTTCGCACATCTGAATCCCATTAGTCCTCAATTAGTTAATGAGATTTCTGCTAGTGATAAACAATTACCTACAACGCAATTCAAACAAAATGGTTCCATTGCTACTCAAGGGCGTAACAGATGGTATTATCGCCAACACAATTACAACCCGTTTCTAGGGCGGTTCAGCCCCAAGGTTCAGATCAAGGTTCAGCTACCCCCGCCGATTAACTTCCAACTTGCAAAACTTGGGAGTTACTGGTAATGAGCATTTCCGATGTGGTTAATGCTTTGCCTCTAACTAAGTTTTTGGGCTTTATTTACTAAATCAAAATATATTCTCGTTGTATCTTTCATGTTTTGATACTCTTCCTTTGTTTGCTTGTAGCGAGACTCTAACTCAAAATATAGGCTGCTTGAAAGAGTATTAGCTTCAAACTCATTAACTTTATTGGCGATCAGTGCTTCTTTGATTAAGTTCATATGAATCTTATTTAGCTCGTCTGTTTTATGCAAGAGAAGCTCCAGTTGGGCTAGTCCTCGTTCATAAATATCCAACTGGTTTGAATATAGGTCAGATTTTGAGACTAACCCTGCAAGCCTAGTCATTTCCAAATACTTTTTGTCTAGTGTCTCACTCTCTCGTTCCGTAGCTTGGCAATCAGCAATTATTGGAGCAAGATTACTAATTGAGCGAAGAGCTAGTTTCTTGTTGATCGCAACTGGTTGTAATGGTTCAACAGCAGCAATGTCGTAATAATTATACTCAATCTGCACCTCACCCTCATCACTCAAAATAGGGATAGCTACAAAGGCTTTATTTTTTTCAATTTCTACTGAGCTTAAATTTGGAATTGTCTGATTTAATAATGAAACTTTTTCCTTAACCCGCTTCACCCCTAAAAAGATAGCGTAGGGTTGAGAAGCTCCCTTAATTAATACCAACTTACACTTCTTTAAGACATTGATCTTTTCTGGGATAATTACCTGCTCCTTGTAGATGTAAGCAGCAATAGAAATACCAGAAACTATGGGTATTAAATACCAATATTGAATCAACCGTCCTAAAAAAAACAGGGCAAACAATGTCACAAAGCCACCCATTAATTTAATCTCTACTTCCTTCATTTTGGGAATCCACTGATGACCACACTTTAAGCAGGTAACCATGACCTGATCGCTGCCCATAAAGCCGCCCAACAAGCCAACAGGCCCTAGTAATACTGCTCCTGTCGCAGCTTTACCTAAACCAAAGCCCCTTTTGTCTACAGAGAACTGACTTGCTTTACAACGAGGACACTGTATCTTGTCTTCTTCGGAAAGGTTTATTTCTACTGGCTCTAGTGGCATCACCTGACTGACATTAGTAGTCAACGTCATAGGTGGAGTTGCTTCTTTCTTAGCTGATATGGGGCTAGATGCATTTAGTAGCCGGACTGCCTTGTCCACATCTCCGGTAGAGGTATGCAATGCGTCAATACAACTTAGAATCCGAGCGCCTGTCCTCTCGTGGGTCAATTTCACCGCCTGAGCGAATAATAAGGGAGTTCTTTCTGTACTAGGATTTATACTCGTTGCAGATGGAGGTAACTCAAACTCTTGATGCCAGTCCGGCAGATCCTCTCCTGTTTCTCTTCCGTAAAGCTTCACCTTAGCCACACAATCAACCTTAAGCTCAAGAAGCATTTGACGTACTAGATCAACACAAATTTCTTGATTAGGAGAGTTTTTAGACTCCAGTAACGCTTGTAGCTCCCTATCCTTAAGATTCAGTTTTACTAATACCTTTTGACTTTCAAGAGAGCTTTGCAATAATTTAGTTAGTGCTACAATGTCTCCCCGTTGAGCTTGCAATTCCAAGTTTTGACTTGAATTCACTGGCAACTGGAATTGCTGGTTCCAGGATGGAAAATCCTCTCCAGCCTGACGACCATAAAGTTTAACGCTGTGGATAACAGGTGAATCTAGGCTGATTAAAACCTTTTGGAGCCACTCCGATAGATCCTTCTGATCGGGCACTTGAGGCGACTCTAGCATTACCTGCAAACAACCATTTTTCAAACTGGTCTTAGCAGCAATCCCTTTTGGTTGAAGACTGCGGTTGAGTAAAAACGTGATTGCTTGAGAGTCTCCAGACTTAGCCAGTGTTAATGCTTCTGACGAGTTCATTTTTCCTGCTTGCCCAAGAGATAACTGTACGCTCTTATTAGAATACCCAAATCATAATTTCCTTATCATTTTTCCAGAAAATCCTAAAATCACAAATTATTACAAAATTGGCAGGTTTTTTGAGCATAACTTTCGATACTTACTTTTAAACCAGGGACTGTTTCCGAATGTGGTTCAATTACATCTGAAGGTAGCCAGCTTTTTATTCTGCCATGTAGATTCTTTTCGTCGAGATATTTGGTCAAGAAAAAGATTGTTTATTTAGATTTAACAATTGGTTGTTTAGTTATAACTTTTAACACAATATTTTCTGGAATTGATTAAAAGTCATTGCTGAACTAACTTACCCAAACAAGAGTGTTTTCTGACTTCGCCAACAGCATCACTAATGACCACAAAGCCTCATGTGAGTATTTGAATTTGGTAACTATAACCCTGTTCTGCCAAAAATAACTGGCGATGACGAGCAAAGTCTTCTTCACACGTCCTTTGAGAAACCAAGGTGTAGAATTGAGCACTATGACCATCGTTTTTGGGACGAAGAACCCGTCCTAATCTCTGCGCCTCTTCCTGCCTTGAGCCATATTTACCAGACACTTGAATTAGTACATCGGCATCGGGTAAATCCAAAGCAAAATTACCAACGCGCGAGAGGATGAGTCCCATAATACTGCCATCGCGAAATTGTTGATAAAGGAGATCGCGTTCAATTTGTGAGGTTTTTCCAGTGATGATAGGTAGTTCTGTGAGTGCTGCAATGTCCTTAAGTTGATCTAAATATTCACCAATGATCAGGATTCGGTGTCCAATTTGTTGATGCAACAAAGATTGAACAACCATCAACTTACGCGGATTTTCAGCAGCAATGCGAAACTGATGACGTTTCTCTGCTAAAGCATATTCCATCTGGCGTTCAGGATCTTGCGGTACACGAATTTCAGTACATTCTGCTGCCGCAATAAATCCTTGCCCTTCAAGTTCGCGCCAAGGGACATCATAGCGTTTGGGGCCAATCAGCGCAAAAACATCTCCTTCTCTACCGTCTTCTCGAATTAAAGTTGCGGTTAACCCCAGACGGCGACGTGCTTGCAGTTCGGCAGTAATGCGAAAAATAGGCGCGGGCAACAAGTGAACTTCATCATAAATAATTAAGCCCCAAGAGCGCGCATTAAACAATTGAAAATGAGGAAACTCCCCACTTTTACTCTTGCGGTAGCTAATTATCTGGTAAGTTGCCAGTGTAACAGGCGCAGTTTGTTTGCTTTCCCCACTGTATTCGGCGATCTCATCCTCTGGTAATGTGGTTTTATCTAGCAATTCCCGTCGCCATTGCCGCACCGAAGTCAGACTGCTGGTGAGTACCAACGTATTTGACTGCACGGCAGCGATCGCTGCCAGTCCCACCATAGTTTTCCCAGATCCACAAGGCAGCACGATCGTACCGCTGCCACCATGAACTCGCCCTGCCTGGTAGAATACCTCAACCGCTTCTTTCTGATAATCTCGCAACTGAAAGGGCGTACCTGTAAGGCAATTGGAGCGTAACTGAATCGCCAAGGCATCGCCTTCTGTGTAACCTGCTAAATCTTCGGCGGGATAACCCGCTGCTAATAATGCTTGTTTAAGTACACCGCGATGGGCCGCATTAACCTGAAAAACCAGTGGCAAGAGACGTTCACCGAGAAATTTTGAAACGCCCTCATTGCGACTGAGTAACTCTGCTAGGGCTAAATCTGCCATTCTTAGCAACAGATATCCGTCGCCTCGTTCAATCACCGTCAGCCCATAACGGCTGCCCAATGAAGAAATTTCTTGTGCGATCGCATCAGGCATGGGATATTTGGCATATTCTCGCAATGCGTCAATCATCCCAGTTACTGCCATTCCCGCCGCTCGTGCGTTCCAGATGCTCAGGGGCGAAATCTGATAAGTGTGGATATGTTCTGGGCTTTTAACTAATTCGGCAAAGGGTGCGATCGCCGAGCGGGCAGCAGCGGCACGAGGTGAATGCACTTCTAACAGCACTGAGCGATCGCTTTGGATAATAAGAGCATTTTCTGGAATGTAGCTCATAAGAATTTCATCTAAACAGGAAGGCTGTAACCTAACTTCTTTAAGGCATTACGAAACTTGGTTTCAGTTTCAATTGGTACAACTAGATAACAAGCAAGTCCTGCACTGATAGTTTGAGGTTGGTCAGCTAAAAAACAATAGGCTTTAGTGCGAGAGTCATTAGCAATCAATGTCGCCAATGCCGTGTCAGTGCAGCGAATTAACCGAGCAGAACCTAAATCCTGCAAGCTGGTCGTTCGTACTTCTAAATCCGATAGAAACTGTGCTACAGGTTGCGGTAGTGCTTCGCTACTATTGGCTATTAAGAATTGTCGCAGTTCATCCACACTGCGTCCCTGAGCAATTGCATCAAGCAATTTACTTGGCTCTAATTGCCAGACTGAATCGGAAATCGGTTGCAAAAAATTATCTAGGAATAAGCGATCAGCGCGAGTTAGTTGTTGCACTGCGACTACTTCTAAATTCGCCAGCACTCGTAAAACTTGTTTTTGGGGCAGAGTTATAGGTACGTAGCGATCGCTCAAACCCAAGAAATATGCCCCTAATGGAGTCAGTCTAAAATAAGTTAAGCCATCGTAGCGGCTCAAACATGGCTGATAAAAGAAATCCAGATGCACATCTTTTTCAAAATTGAAGATAGCATCATCGGGATGGATATACGCTACATCTACTAACCCCAGAGTAGAGACATACTCAAATAGAAAACAGAGAATGTATCGTGCTTCTAAAATTACAAAATCAGAGTCATACAGCGACCCATAACCTGAGATTGTTAAACTCTCAGGATTTCTGCTGACTTCAAACTCATAGCCTGCTGCAATGATGTAGCGAAAAAACTCAGCTAGTTCTACCCATTGCCCAGGCGGACAATTTTTGAGAGCTTCAACAATCTTACTACGTCGTCCAGCAACAGCGGTTAGGCTGCGTTTACCTTTACCTGTTTGTCCTTTGATACTATCAATCCGTCGCAATTCATCCAGCAGCGTATTTTTTAACCAGTTTTTCCAAAGCGTTTGCAGCGTCTTTTCGGCTGGCTCATTCAATGCCTTTTGCCCTGCTTTGGTCAATCCTAAACGCTTGCCACTTAATTCTACTAATTTACCTACCTGCAACAGCATGATCCAGGCAAACGACTTGATATGTCCAATTGGGTAATCATACTGCCAACCTCCAGGCGATTGAGTTTCTGTCCATTCGCTGTAGTAGTCTCCTTCTTCCAGTACCTCTGCGATCGCTGTTAAGGTGGCACCCGTAGGATAAAAAGTCTTGTCGCTGATGGTAACTTTGCCCAAATCTACCAATCGCAGGACAGTTTGCAAATCTCGTCGTGCAACTTGCTCTGTTGTTCGTGAATGCAGTGGTAGTTCAATCGGGTTTGTTTGCCGTTTACGAGTAGTAAAATCGTAGGTTTTTTCAGTGCGTAAAAGTGTGGCTGGTAGACTTTCGACACTTTGAATCCGCGTCGGTTCCGGTTCTGGTACAAATGTTTTCAGCTGCGCTTTCAAATCAGCAGGCATTGTATAGGTGTAAAAAAACAATGCCAGAATTGATGGCTTGTAATTGTAGGAATAGCTCTCACCTGTTCCCCAAGTTGGTTCTTGACCATACTTACTCACAAAACGTGCTGGCTGATAGCGATCATCAGGGGAATGTACTACTTCAGAAATCACCGCTTGTTGAGTAGAATCGCACTGTGACCACAGGCGTTGAAGGGATTCACCCTGTAATTGCTGGTGAATGTAGCTTACCAGTTCTGCTTTGCGTGTCGGAATTTTTCCGCTAGACAATAAATTTGCCAGCGCCTTCAATTGATCTACTGTGAGATTATTGAGTGCTTCTAACGGGACTTGAACAAAGTTCAAGCCCAAACAAACCCTAAACGCTGTAGGTGTAAAGCAAATACGTCAGTATTCCCCTGTAGCCAACCAACAAAACGATAAGATATAGCTGTTCTAAAGGCAGATAAAGCTTCAGTAAATGTA